>SSSX01000869.1 GCA_015657735.1 Zoogloeaceae bacterium | reverse complement strand
GCGGTAGTTGTTGCGGGCGCGCGGCTGGTAGTCGACGCGGTTGCCGAAATCGTCGTCGGCCGGCTGGCCGCCGCCGGGCTTGCGGGCCGGGCGCTGTTCCTGCTGGCCGCGGGGGCCCTGGTTTTGAGTCTGGCCCTGGCCGTGCTGCCGGGCTCCCGGCTGGCCTTGCGGCTTGCCCTGTCCCTGCGGCTTCTGACCCTGCGGTTTGCCCTGGGCCTGCTGCCCCTGGCCCTGCTGCTGACCTTTCGGCTTGCCCTGACCCTGCTTGTGGCCCTGTTTCTGGCCCTGCGGCTGTTTCTGCTGCTCGCGCTCGCCGCGCTGGGCACGCTGGCCGTTGTGGGGGCCGCGGGGTTCGCGGGGCGGACGGTCGTCGGGTTCGGGGGGCGCGGCGGAGGGCACGAAGTCGGGCACCTCGACCTTGTCGATGAGGCGCTTGATGAGGCGCTCGATGTCCTTCAGCAGCGGCAGTTCGTCGCGGTCGACCAGCGACACGGCGGCACCCGTCGAGCCGGCGCGGCCGGTGCGGCCGATGCGGTGGACGTAGTCTTCGGACACGTTGGGCAGTTCGAAGTTGACGACCTGCGGCAGCTGGTCGATGTCCAGGCCGCGGGCGGCAATGTCGGTGGCGACCAGCACCTGCAGCTTGGCGTCCTTGAAGTCGGCCAGCGCGCGGGTGCGCGCCGACTGGCTCTTGTTGCCGTGGATCGCCGCCGACGGGATGTCGTGCTTGGCGAGGTATTCGGCGAGCTTGTTGGCGCCGTGCTTGGTGCGGGTGAACACCAGCACCTGGAACCACTGGTGCTTCTTGATCAGATGGGCGAGCAGCTCGCGCTTCTGCTTTTGCGGGCACAGATGTACCGACTGCTGCACCAGCTCGGAGGCGGTGTTGCGGCGGGCAACCTCGACGAAGCCGGGGTTGTGCAGCAGGCCGTCGGCGAGGGCCTTGATCTCGTCGGAGAAGGTGGCCGAGAACAGCAGGTTCTGGCGCTTCTTGGGCAGCAGCGCGAGGATTTTCTTGATGTCGCGGATGAAGCCCATGTCGAGCATGCGGTCGGCTTCGTCGAGGACGAGGATTTCGACGCCCGACAGGTCGATGGTGCCCTGGGTCTGGTGGTCGAGCAGGCGGCCGGGGGTGGCGACGAGGATGTCGACGCGCTTCTTGAGCTTGGCGATCTGCGGGTTGATGGCGACGCCGCCGAACATGACCATCGAGGTCAGCGGCAGGTGCTTGCCGTAGGTCTGCACCGATTCCTCGACCTGGGCGGCGAGCTCACGCGTCGGGGTGAGGATCAGGCAGCGCGGGCGGCCGGCTTTCTGGTTGTGGGCGTGGGCCTCGGACAGCAGGTGCAGGATCGGCAGCGTGAAGCCGGCGGTCTTGCCGGTGCCGGTCTGCGCGGCGGCCATCAGGTCGCCGCCGGCGAGGACCAGCGGAATCGCCTGAACCTGGATCGGCGTCGGGGTGGTGTAGCCGGTGTCGGCGATGGCCTGCTGGATGGGGGCGCTGAGGGCGAGGTCGGCAAAGCCGACGGCGGCGGCCGCCGCCGGTGCGGCGGAGTCGGAGTGAGTCATTGGATTGTGTGCTCCTGCGACGGCCTGACCGCTCAGGCGAGCGGCACCAATCGGGGCGGGCGCAACGAGTTTTCGCGATCACGGTGGATCGGGCGAAACGAATTATGGAAGGCCGGTACGCTGATTGGCTGGCGTACGGTCGGCGGATTGTACGGGTTTGGTGGGATTTGTGTTGACTTTTTGGGAATCCGTCGGGGTGCGCGGTGTTTTGTGGCGCGGCTTTCGTTGCCTGGCGTCGCCGCAGCCGGTCGTGCGCCGGCCGCGGCGAGGGCGCCGTATTACTCGACCAGCGTGTCTCCGAGCACCCGGTTCCACAGCGCCCGCACGCCCCGTGCGCGCTCGGCGACCAGTTCGGGGGCGACCCGCGAGAGCTGGTTGTTGAGGCGCAGGCCGTGTTGCAGGCGGCGGTATTCGCGGTAGCTGTCGGCCACGCTGGCGGCCTCGGCGGCGGGGATCAGGCCGAGTTCGCCGGCCATTTTCAGCAGCGCGATGTTGCCGAGGTTGCCGGTGAGGCTGGCGTGGGCGTGGGCGTAGCCGAGGACGAGGTACTGGACGATGAACTCGACGTCGATGAGGCCGCCGCGGTCGTGCTTGAGGTCGAAGAGGTCGCTCTTGCCGGTGTGCGCGTCGGCCATGCGCTGGCGCATCGCCAGGACTTCGTCGCGCAGCTTGGCGAGCTCGCGCGGCTGGCGCAGCACTTCGACGCGGATGGCCTCGAACTTGCGGCCGATCTCGCGGTCGCCGGCGCAGAAGCGGGCGCGGGTCAGGGCCTGGTGTTCCCATACCCAGGCGTTTTCGAGCTGGTACTGGCGGAAGGCGTCCACCGACACCACCATCAGGCCCGAGTCGCCGTTGGGGCGCAGGCGCAGGTCGGTGTCGAAGAGCTGGCCGGCGGGGGTCTGGGCCGACAGCCAGGTGTTGGTGCGCTGGCCGAGGCGGGTGTACAGCTCGGCGGCTTCGGGGGCGGGGTCGTCGTGGATGAAGACCATGTCGAGGTCGGAGGCGTAGCCGAGCTCCTTGCCGCCCAGCTTGCCGTAGGCGAGCACGGCGAACTTGGGGTCGTCGCGGTGGCGGTTCTTGATCTTGCGCCAGCTGCAGGTGACGGCCAGGTCGACCATGATGTCGGCGAGCGCCGACAGGAAGTCGGCATGCCGTTCGACGGTGAGCCGGCCGGCGATGTCCTTGGTGAGCAGGCGGAAAACCTGGGCGTGGTGCTGTTCGCGCATCAGGTCCATCTGGCGTTCCATGTCCGGTTCGATCTCGTCGAGCTGGCGGGCGAGGTCGGCGCGGAAGGCGGGCAGGTCGAGTTCTTCCTCGAGCACGCGCGGGTCGAGCGCTTCGTCGAGGAGGATCGGGTGGCGGTTGAGGAACTGGGCGGCCCAGCTCGAGGCGCCGACCAGTTCGGCCACCTTGTGCAGCGTCTGCGGGTATTGCTGGAGCAGCGCGAGGTAGGCGCCGCGACGGCTGATGGCGTCGAGCATGTCGAGCAGGCGTTCGAAGGTGGCGTTGGGGTCGGCGGTTTCGGCGGCGGCTTCGACGACCCGCGGGATCAGCGGGTCGAAGCGCATCTTGATGCCCGGCGGCATCTGCTGGTAGCGGCTGCCGCTGCGCACGGCGGCGAGGCGGCGCGCCGCGGCGGCCGGGTCGGGGTAGCCGAGGCGCCGGAAATCCTCGCTGCTGCGGGCTTCGTCGCAGGCGGTGGACCACAGCGTGTCGAGGTCGTGGCCGGCCTCGGTGGGGTCGCCGAAGACGCCGTTGAAATGGCGGCCGACGGCTTCGCGGTGGTCGTCGAGCTCGGTCAGCAGGGCTTCGTAGGAGGCGAAGCCCATCGCCCGGGCGATGGTCGTCTGGTCGTCGGGGCTGCCGGGCAGGTTGTGGGTCTGGGCGTCGTCGAGGTATTGCAGGCGGTGTTCGAGGCGGCGCAGGAAGTCGTAGGCGACGGCCAGTTCGCGTTCGGCGTCGCGGGCGATGATGCCGCGCTCGGCGAGCTTGCCGAGCACCTTCAGCGTCGGCTTGATCTGCAGCTGGGTGTCGCGGCCGCCGCGGATCAGCTGGAAGACCTGGGCGAGGAACTCGATCTCGCGGATACCGCCGGGGCCGAGCTTGATGTTGTTGGCCATGTCCTTGCGGGCCACTTCGCGGCGGATCTGGGCGTGCAGGTCGCGCATCGCGTTGATGGCGCCGAAATCGAGGTACTTGCGGAAGATGAAGGGGCGGACGATGGCGGCCAGTTCGGCGCTGCGGATACCGGTCATCACGCGGGCCTTGATCCACGCGTAGCGCTCCCATTCGCGGCCCTGGGTGATGAAGTAGTTTTCGAGCATGTCGAAGCTCGCCACCAGCGGGCCGGAGTCGCCGTTGGGGCGCAGGCGCATGTCGACGCGGAAGACCTGGCCGTCGCCGGTGAGGTCGTTGAGGGCCTGGATAATGCTGCGGCCGAGCTTGGTGAAGAACTCGAAGTTGTCGATGATCTTCGGGCCGGCGGTGCTGCCGTCCTCGGGGTAGACGTAGATCAGGTCGATGTCCGACGACACGTTGAGCTCGCGGCCGCCGAGCTTGCCCATGCCGATGACGATGAATTCCTGCTCGCGACCGTCGGCCGACAGCGGGACGCCGTGGCGGCCGACGAGGCCGGCGCGCAGGAGCTCGTGGGCGGTTTCGACGGCGATGTCGGCGAGCAGGGTCATCGTCTCGGTGACTTCGGCGAGGCTCGCCAGACCGGCCAGGTCGCGCACCAGCACGTGGCAGATGACCCACGCGCGCAGCCGGCGCAGCACCGGCTTGAGGGTGTTTTCGTCGACGTTTTCGGCGCGCAGGAAATCCCGCAGGGCGGTAGCGTCGAGGGGCTTGTCGATGCCGGCGGCGAGGCGCGGCGCGAGCCAGCCGCGGCTGTCGAGCTGGCGGCGCAGAAAGCGCGAGCAGGCAAGGGCGGCCACGATGGGCTGGGGCAGGGGGGTGACTTGATCGTCGGGCTGTTCGGACATGGTCGGAGCCGCTTGGTAGAATGGGCAATTGTCTATGTTCGCCCCGAGTTATGTCTGCCGGACTGATTTTCGTCAAGCCTGATGCCGGATGCGTCGCGCCGGCCGGGCCGGCCCGGCTGCCGGATCGTCCCCGCTGCCGCGGCGTCGTGCCGCCATCCGCGTGAGCACACGGCGATTCTCCCTGCCCGCTCTGCTGCACCTGCCCCGCGTATGGCTGCGCCGGCTCGGGGTGGTGGCGCTGGTTGCGTATTTCGCCGGCGGGCTGGCTTACCTCGGCCTGCGTCACGGCGTGCTGCCCCAGGTGCCGGCCTACCGCAGCGAGGTGGCGCAGCTGCTGTCGCGTTCCCTCGGCCGGCCGGTGACCATCGGCAGCCTGTCGGCCGACTGGCAGGGGCTGCATCCGAGCCTGCGCATCGGCGGGCTGACGATCCTCGACGCCGCCGGCCAGCCGGCCCTGAGCCTCGACCACGTCGAGGCCGAGCCGGCCTGGGTGTCGCTGCTGCTGTGGCGCCTGCGCCTCAACCGGCTGGAGATCGATTCGCCCGATCTGGCGATCCGCCGCCAGGCCGACGGGCAGATCTACGTCGCCGGCCTGCCGGTGAAGAGCGACGGCGGGCGCGGCGACTTTGCCGAGTGGCTGCTCGACCAGCGCCGCATCGTGATCCGCAACGCGCGCCTCGAATGGTGCGATGCGCTGCGCCAGGCCGACGATCTGGTCCTCGACAAGCTCGAGTTCCGGCTCGAGAACAGCGGCAGCCATCACCGTTTCGGCCTGCGCGCCCAGCCGCCGTCCCGGCTGGCCGCCACCCTCGACGTGCGCGGCGACCTGCGCGGGCGCGATCCTTCGCGGCTGGCGGACTGGCGCGGCGAGTTCTACGCCGGCCTCGACTACGCGGATCTGGGCGCCTGGCGGCAGTGGGTCGACTACCCGCTCGCCGTCGATGGCGCCGGCGGGGTGCGCGCCTGGCTCGAGTTTGCCGACGGGCGAATCAACGGGGTGACCGCCGATTTCGCCGTCCGCGATGCCCGCGTGCGGCTCGCCCGCGATCTGGCCGACATTCCGCTGAGCCGTGCCGCGGGGCGTCTGCGGTACCGCGACGAAGGCGGCATCGTCGAGGCCAGCGGCCGCCAGTTGAGCCTGCAGAGCGGCGACGGCATGAAGCTCGCGCCCACCGATTTCTTCCTGCGCCTGCAGGACAAGACCGGCACCCACCCGGCCCGCGGCGAATTCATCGCCAACCGGCTCGATCTGGACGTGCTGTCGCGCCTGGCCGGCCGGCTGCCCTTCGATCCGGCCTTCCGCGAGCGGCTGGCCGACCTGTCGCCGGCCGGCCAGGTGGCGCCGCTCAACGTCAAGTGGAGCGCCGACGGCGGCCGACTGGTGGCCTACACGGTGGATGCCCGCTTCGCGCGGCTGGGCATCGCGCCGGTCGGGGCGTGGCCGGGCTTTTCGGGCCTGTCGGGGCGTATCGAAGGCAACGAACGGGGCGGGCGTTTCCAGCTCACCGGCCGCGATGCCTCGCTCGATCTGCCGCAGATATTCCCCGAGTCGCGCCTGGCGCTCGCCGAACTGGCCGCCGAAGGGGCGTGGAGCCACCCCGGCGGACTGCTCGAGGTGGCTCTCGCCAGCGCCAGCTTCGCCAACCGCGACGCCCGCGGCACGGCCTCCGGGCGCTACCGCGCCGGCCGCGACACGCCGGGCGAGATCGACCTGCAGGCGCGTCTGTCGGAGGCCGACAGCCGGGCGGTGTGGCGTTACATGCCGGGCGTGGTCGGCAAGACCGCCCGCGACTGGCTGCAGCGCAGCCTGACCGGCGGCCGGGCGGTGGATGCGCGGCTGGTGCTGAAGGGCGAGCTGGCGAAGTTCCCGTTCCGCAATCCGAAGGACGGCAGCTTTCGCGTCACCGCACGGGTCGTCGACGGGCAGCTCGACTACGCGCATGGCTGGCCGAAGATCGAGGGCGTGTCCGGCGAGCTGATCTTCGAAGGCGCCGGCATGACCATCAAGGCCCCGCGCGGCCGCATCTTCGGCGCCGAGCTGAAGGACGTGACGGCGGTGCTGCCGGATTTCGAGCGCGACCGGGTGCTGACGATCCACGGCACGGCTGCCGGCCCGACCCAGGATTTCCTGCGCTTCATCGCCGACAGTCCGGTCGCCGACAGCATCAACCATTTCACCGACCCGTTCCGCGTCGACGGCAGCGGCAGCCTCGATCTGCAGCTGGTGCTGCCGCTGGAAAAGCTGGCCGAGTCGAAGGTCCGCGGCGAATACCAGTTCGCCCACAACCGGTTGCAGGTCGATCCGGCGCTGCCGCCGTTCACCGACGCCGGCGGGCGGATCGGCTTCACCGAGAACCAGCTCACCGTGAAGAACGGCGTCGCCCGGGTGTTCGGCGAGGCGGTGAGCGTGGCCGGCGGAACCCGGCCGGACGGCAGCGTGCTGCTCAACGCCCAGGGCAGTCTGGGCATC
>SSSX01000141.1 GCA_015657735.1 Zoogloeaceae bacterium | reverse complement strand
GCCGACCATCGCAAAGGGAACCATCGCCAGCACCAGCAAGGTCTGGCGGATCGAGCCGAAGGTGGAGAACAGCAGCACGAAGATCAGGCCGAGGGCGACCGGCACCACCACGCCGAGACGCGCGGCGGCGCGCTGCTGGTTTTCGAACTGGCCGCCCCAGGTGATGCGGTAGCCGGCCGGCAGCGGCACCCTGGCGGCGACGGCGGCCCTGGCCTCGTCCACGAAGCCGACCAGATCGCGGCCGCGCACGTTGGACTGGATTACCGCGTAGCGCTGGGCGTTTTCGCGGTCGACCTTGACCGGGCCGTCGATGCGCTCGATCTTCGCGACGCTGGCGAGCGGCAGGCTGTTGCCGTCGGGCGCGGTGATGCGCAGCGCGGCGAAGGCGTCCGGGTCGTTGTGGAGTGCGGCGGGGCCGCGGATCAGCAGCGGCACGCGGCGCGTCGATTCGATCACGGTGCCGGCGACACGGCCTTCGAGCAGGCTGCGCAGCGCGTTCTGCACGTCCTCGACGTTGAGCCCGAAGCGCCCGGCGGCCAGGCGGTCGACCTGCACCCGGAGGTATTGCACACCCTCGTTGCGGATCGTGATGGTGTCCTCGGCGCCGGGCACCGCCTTCACCACGCCTTCGATTTCGGCGGCGAGGCGGTTGAGTGTCGGCAGGTCGGGGCCGTAGAGCTTGATCGCCAGATCGCCGCGGACGCCGGTGAGCATCTCGGAGACGCGCATGTCGATGGGCTGGGTGAAGGTCAGCGCGATGCCGGGGAAGTTCTCCATCACGGCGCGCAGCTGGTCGGCCAGCCACGCCTTGTCGGGCCGGCGCCACTCGTCGCGGGGTTTGAGGACGAGGAAGGTGTCGGTCTGGTTGAGGCCCATCGGGTCCAGCCCCAGTTCGTCGGAACCCGAACGGGCGACGATGGCTTTCACTTCCGGCACGTGCTGCATCACCGCCTGCTGGACGCGCAGGTCGGTGGCGATGGTCTGGGCGAGGCTGATCGACGGCAGTTTTTCGAGCTGCATGATGATGTCGCCCTCGTCCATGGTCGGCATGAAGGTTTTGCCGAGCGTCAGGTAGGCGACCGCGGCGGCGCCCAGCGAGGCGACGGCGAGCCCGGCCACCAGCCGCCCGCGGTTCAGCGCGAAGGCCAGCAGCGGTGCGTAGGCGGCCTGCAGCTTGCGCACCAGCCACGGTTCGTGGGCGTCGCCG
>SSSX01000868.1 GCA_015657735.1 Zoogloeaceae bacterium | reverse complement strand
TGGCGATCACCGAGTTGTAGCGCTGCGGATCGCTGTCCTTGCCGGCGCCGAACACCGCCGAGCCGGCGACGAAGGTGTCGGCGCCGGCGGCGGCGATCTGGGCGATGTTGTCAATCTTCACGCCGCCATCCACTTCAAGCAGGATGCGCCGGCCGCTGCGCGCCTCGTAGGCGTCGAGGCGGGCGCGCGCCTCGCGCAGCTTGTCGAGCGTGCCGGGGATGAAGCTCTGCCCGCCGAAGCCGGGGTTGACGCTCATCAGCAGCACCACGTCGAGCTTGTCCATCACGTGATCCATCCAGTTGAGCGGCGTCGCCGGGTTGAACACCAGGCCGGCCTGGCAGCCGCTGTCGCGGATCAGGCCGAGGGTGCGGTCGATGTGCTCGGAGGCCTCGGGGTGGAAGGTGATGATATTGGCGCCGGCCTTGGCGAAGTCGGGCACGATGCGGTCGACCGGCTTGACCATCAGATGCACGTCGATCGGCGCGGCGGTGCACGGGCGGATCGCCTCGCAGACCAGCGGGCCGATGGTCAGATTGGGCACGTAATGGTTGTCCATCACGTCGAAGTGGATCCAGTCGGCGCCGGCGGCGATCACGTTGGCGACTTCCTCGCCGAGCTTGGCGAAGTTGGCGGACAGCAGGCTGGGGGCGATGCGGTAGGTCATGGCGGAATCGAATCCTGTGGCGGGCGCGGGCGGCGAGGCCGGCAGTGTACCCGCCCGAAACCTTCCGCGCCAACGCGGCCGGGCGGTTGCGGTAAGGCGGCGATTGGGCTTCAATAGGCACCCCCAACCGCCGCGCCAACACAAAATGACCACCACGCCGGAACGGCATTCCATCGAGATCACCACGATTGCCCACTTCATCCCGGAACAGTCCGACCTGACCGACAACCGCTACGTCTTCGCCTACCACATCACGATCCGCAACGCCGGCAGCGTGACGGCCCAGCTCGTCAGCCGCCACTGGATCATCACCGACGCCACCGACTCGGTGCAGGAAGTCCAGGGCGCCGGCGTGGTCGGCCAGCAGCCGGTGCTGCGCCCCGGCGAGAAGTTCGAATACACCAGCGGGTGCACGCTCACCACGCCGGTCGGCACGATGAAGGGCAGCTATCAGATGGTCGCCGAGGACGGCACGCGCTTCGACGCGCCGATCGCCGAATTCACGCTGGCGATGCCGCGCACGCTGCACTGACGGCCGGCGCCGCGGCGCCCCTGCCGCACGGCGGAATTCACACGCGCTCCGCTTCAGCGCAAAGGTATCGCTCCCGGCTGCCGTAAATACCCTCGTAGTCAGCCGCCCGCCGATCCGGCAGGCGCGGCTGCGCCGCTCATACTTCGAGAAGGTAAGACAGTCATGTGGATCAAGCGCACAACCTTTGAACAGCTGCAGTCCGACCTGCGCGCGGCACTCGAGCGCGAAGCCGGCCTGCAGGCCGAACTCGCCGCCAGCCGCGACGAACTGGCCGCCGTCCAGCACGCCGGCTTCACGGAGGCGCAACGCGCCGAGAACAATCTGGCCGTCGTCCAGCGCATGAGCGCCTTCGGCAGCTCCCTGTCGAGCGCCCAGAGCAGTCTCGCCGAGATGGCCGGCATCCTGCGCAACGAGAAGGAAAAGGCCATCGAGGCGGCCCATGTTTCGCAGGCCAGCGGCCAGGCGACGACCGAGATCGCCCACAACCTGCAGCGCCTCGCCAGCGAATCCGAATCTTCCGCCCACGAGGTCGAAACCCTCGCCCAGCGCGCCGACGAGATCAGCGCCATCGTCAAGCTGATCCACGACGTGGCCGACCAGACCAACCTGCTGGCCCTCAACGCCGCCATCGAGGCCGCCCGTGCCGGCGAGGCCGGCCGCGGCTTCGCGGTGGTGGCCGACGAAGTGCGCAAGCTCGCCGAACGCACCTCGTCGGCGACCCGCGACATCTCGACCCTCGTCAGCCGCATCCGCGAGGATTCGACCCGCGCCCGCAACAGCATGGAAACCCTGGCCGAGGCCGCCGGCGAGTTCAGCGCCCGCGGCCAGCGCGCCACCGAGGACATGAAACGGCTGATGGACCTGTCCGCCACGATGGAAGGGGTGATCGCCGGCAGCGCGATGAAGAGCTTCGTCGAAGTCGCCAAGATCGACCACATCGTCTTCAGGTTCCGCATCTACCTGGCCATTTTCGGCATGCTCGACCTGCGCTCCGGCGACCTCGCCACCCACACCGCCTGCCGCCTCGGCAAGTGGTACTACGAAGGCGAGGGCCGCGAGTGCTTCAGCAAGCTGTCCGGCTACCGCGAGATCGAGCCGCCGCACGTCGAGGTGCACCAGGCCGGCGCCGCCGCGCTCGACGCCTACGCCACCGGCGACATGAACGCCGCGATCCGTCACGTCGACGACATGGAGCGCGCGTCGATGAAAGTCCTCGACAACCTGCAGGCGATGGGCGAAGCGGCGATGAACGACCCGTCGGTGCTGTGCCACTCGGGCGACGGCCACCGCCACTGAGGCTTCACCCGGCATCGGCAGGCGCGCATTGACTCCCCCGCCGATGCCGCCGAGAATCGGGCGCCATGCCCAGCCTCGACACCCTGCTCGCCTTTCTCGGCATCTCCGTCCTGATCACCCTCGTCCCCGGCCCCGACAACCTGATGGTCATCGGCCAGAGCCTGGCCCGCGGGCGTCGCGCCGGCCTGGCCTTCGGCCTGGGCTGCGCCAGCGGCTGCCTGACCCACATCGCCTGGGCGACCCTCGGCGTGGCCGCGCTGGTGCGCGCCTCGGCCGGACTCTTCGCCGCCTTCAAGCTGGCCGGCGCCGCCTGGCTGCTGTGGCTCGGCATCCAGGCCCTGCGTAGCGGCGGCACGCTGCCCCCGGCCGCCGGCACGCCGCCGCGGCCGTGGCAGCGCGATCTGGCCCGCGGCTTCGTCGCCAACGCGCTCAACCCCAAGGTCGGCCTGTTCTTCCTCGCTTTCCTGCCGCAGTTCGCCGATCCGGCGCGCGGCAGCGTCAGCCTGCAGATGCTGCTCCTCGGCCTCGTCTTCGCCGCGCAGACGGTCGTCATCTTCGGCGCCATGGCGGTCGCCGCCGGCAGCATCGGCCGCCTCCTCGCCCGCCGCCCGCGCCTCGGCCCGTGGCTCGACCGGCTGTGCGGGCTGCTGTTCATCGGACTCGCGGTACGGCTCGTCAGCGACGACCTGTAGCGCAGCCCGACCCACCCGCCGCCTCCGCAACCTTCGGGCGACTCAAACCGCCCTCACCGCCAACACGACCATGCGACGCTCCCCCCACGGCGCCCCGCCCCTTCCCGCCAGCGGCGAACGCCACGACTGGCAGACCATCAAGAAGCTGCTGCCCTACCTGTGGGCCTACAAGTGGCGGGTACTGTTCGCCCTCGGCTGCCTGATCGGCGCCAAGTTCGCCAACGTCGCGGTGCCGCTGATCTTCAAGCAGCTGGTCGATGGCCTCGACATCTCCCGCGCGCAGGCCTTCATCGTCGTGCCGGCCGCGCTGCTGGTGGCCTAT
>SSSX01000867.1 GCA_015657735.1 Zoogloeaceae bacterium | reverse complement strand
TATGCGCAGACCTGCCCGGAAGGCTGGCGCACGATTCCCGCCGCGCCGGCCGGCAACACCCAGACGGCGCCGCCCGAAGCGCAGAACTGGTACTACTGCGACAGCGCCCGGGGCTACTACCCCTACGTCCAGCGCTGCCCCGAAAAATGGCGCCCGGTTCCCGCCACGCCCCCGGCCGGCGCCCCCGAGCCCGAAGGAGTGAACGAAGAATGAAAACGCCGACCCGATTCGCCTCGCGCAGCCGGCTGCTGCTGATCCCGCTCGCCCTGCTCGCCGGCTGTGCCAGCCTGCCCAGCGGCCCGCGGGTTGCCGTGATGCCGGCGCCCGGCAAGCCCCTCGACCTGTTCACGCTGGAAGACCGCCAGTGCCGCAACTACGCCGATCAGGCGATCGGCATCGCCCCGCGCGACGTGGCGGCGCAGAACATGGCCGGCGGCGCGGTCGTCGGCACGGCGATCGGCGCCACCGTCGGCGCGATTGCCGGCGGCAGCCACGGCGCCGCCACCGGGGCGGCGGTCGGCATGGTGGCCGGCACCGCCAGCGGCAGCTCCCAGGCCGCCTACGCCGGCGCCGACGCCCAGCGCCGCTACGACATCGCCTACCAGCAATGCATGTACGCCAAGGGCAACCAGCTGCCGGGCTACGGCTACCGCCATCCGGCCCCGGCGGCGAGCGGCGGCACGCCTTACTACTACCCGCCTCCCCCGCCGCCGGCGCCACTGCCGCCGAAGCGCTGACACGCCCCGCGGGTGACTTCCCCGGCGCCCTCCGGCACAATCCGGGCGCAGGAGAACGCCCATGAAATTCGATGTACTCGTCGTCGGCGCCGGACTTGCCGGCGCCGCGCTCGCCGCCGCGCTGCGCGGCAGCCCCCTGAAGGTCGGCATCGTCGAAGCCCGCCCGCCGTCCCGGCCGGCCGGCTGGGACGCCCGCATCTACGCGATCAGCCCGGCCAACGTCGACTTCCTCACCGCCATCGGCATCTGGCAGCACCTCGACCCGGCACGCATGGCGCCGGTCTACGACATGGAAATCCACGGCGACGCCGGTGGGCGGCTGGATTTTTCGGCCTACGACAGCGGCCTGCGCGAACTGGCCTGGATTCTCGAATCGAGCCTGATGCAGCACGAGCTGTGGGAAACCGTCAAACGCCAGCACAACGTCACGCTGCTGTGCCCGGCCGCCCCGGCGGCCCTCGCCATCGACGACAGCGCGGCCCGCCTGACGCTCGCCGACGGCCGCCGCATCGAGGCCCGCCTGGTCGTCGCCGCCGACGGTCGCGACTCGTGGGTCCGCCAGGCCGCCGGCATCGGCGCGCGCAACACGCCGTACGACGAAAAAGGCGTGGTCGCCAATTTCCGCTGCGAGCTGCCGCACCGCAATGCCGCCTTCCAGTGGTTCCGCCCGGACGGCGTGCTGGCCTACCTGCCGCTGCCCGACACGCACATGTCGATGGTCTGGTCGGCGCCCGACGCGCTGGCCGACGAACTCGTCGCGCTGCCGCCCGAGGCCCTCTGCGCCAGG
>SSSX01000866.1 GCA_015657735.1 Zoogloeaceae bacterium | reverse complement strand
CACCAATGGCGACGGGCAGTGCAACTGCACCACCACCACCTGCGGCGCCGGCATGCTCGACACCCTGGCCGCAGTCACGCTGGCGCAGAATCCGGTGGCGCGCGTCGCGCTGTCCGGCACCGCCGTCGCCGGCACCGCCGCGACCCTCAATGCCAACACCGACCCGACGGTGCTGACCTGGCAGTGGTTCCAGCTCAGCGGTCCGGGCACCGGCACGTTCGACACGACCCTCGCCGGCAGCATCCTGTTCACCGCGCCGGTGGCCGGCAACTACACGGTCCGCCTGACGGTGATCAACGCGGCGGGGCGCTCCGACACCGTGGACTACAGCTTCACCGTCACAGCACCGTCCAAAGGGGGTGGCGGCGGCGGCGCGATCGATCCGCTCAGCCTTGCCGGCCTTGTCGCGCTGGCCGTGGTGGCCGCCCGCAACCGTCGGCGCTGAGCGTCCGATGAAGCGCCGGCCCGCCCTGCTGCAGCTGTCGCGGGATCACCACGCCGCGCTGGTCCTCGCCCAGCGCATCGCCAAAGCGACGGACGAAGCCAGCGTCGGGCGCCTGCTGGCTTCCGTACCGAGGTTTTTCGAGCGCGAGCTGGAACCCCATTTCCAGGCCGAGGAAGCCACGCTGCTGCCACGCCTCGAAGCCGCCGGCGCAACCGCCCTCGTCGCCCGCACCCTCGACGAGCACCGGCTGCTGCGCAGCCTCGCGGCCCGCCTCGCCGACGGCGACAGCACCGGCCTCAAGCCCTTCGGCGACGCCCTCAACCGCCACGTCCGCTTCGAGGAACGCGAACTCTTCGTGACCGCCGAACGGGTCCTGCCGGCAGACTTTCTCGACGCCGCCGACTGAACCACGACGCGGGCGGCGCACCCGGATCGCCGCCCGCAACGCGTCACCCCGCTGCGCCCCGGCGTCGACTTGCGCGAAAGACTGTTTTTTCATACAGTCAACGCATGACCGCCGCGCCTCCGCCCTTCGCCGAGCTGTACGCCCGCTCGTGCTTCAGCTTCCTCACCGGCGCCTCCCACCCGGAGGAACTGGTCGGGCAGGCCGTGGCCTATGGCTACACCGCGCTGGCCATCACCGACGAGTGCTCGATGGCCGGCATCGTGCGGGCGTGGTCGGCCTGGCAGGCGCACTCTGAGGCCCTGCAGCTGATCGTCGGCAGCAGCCTCCGTCTCGCCGACGGCCCCACGCTGGTCCTGCTCGCCACCGACCGGGCCGCCTACGGCCGCCTGGCCAGCCTCGTCAGCCGCGGGCGGCGGGCCGCCGCCAAGGGCAGCTACCACCTTACCCGCGCCGACCTCGCCGACGGCCTGCCCGGCTGTCTGGCGCTGCTGGTGCCGCCCGACGCCATCGTCGCCGGCCCGGCCCTCGCCGACGACGCCCGCTGGCTGGCCGAGCGTTTTCCCGCCGCCGCCTGGCTGGCCGCCCCGCTCCACCTGGGGCCGGACGACGCCGCCCGCAGCCGCTGCATCGCCGCCGCCGCGGCCGCCGCCGGACTCCCGGTGGCCGCCACCTGCGCCCCGCTGATGCACGCGGCCTCCCGCCAGCGCCTCGCCGACGTGCTCACCGCCCTGCGTCAGCGGGTCAGCCTCGACGCCGCCGGCCACCTCCTCGCCACCAACGCCGAGCGCTGCCTGCAACCCCGTGCGGCCCTGCTCGCCCGCCACCCGCCCGAAT
>SSSX01000865.1 GCA_015657735.1 Zoogloeaceae bacterium | reverse complement strand
GGCACGGCGATCGACACCTCGCGCTCACCGTCGCGGGCCAGTTTCATCACCGCCACCGAGTCCTTCACGACCTGCCCGACCTCGGCCGAAATGGCGGTGATCACCCCCACCTGATCGGCCACGAGGGTCGTGTAGGCCGCCTGATGGCCGGCCACACCGGTCTGGGCGCGAGCCTGCTCGACGCGCGCGGCGGCCGACCGGAAGGCGGTTTCCTTGGCATCCAGCACGCTGCGGCTGACGAAGTTCTTCGCCACCAGATCGCGGTAGCGTTCGACCTCGGCCTTGGCGAAGGCGAATTCGTTCTGCGCCGCCGCCAGTTGCGCCCGCGCCGCCTCGAGCGCCAGCGCCGCGTCGGCCGGATCGAGCCGCGCCAGCACCTGGCCGGGCTTGACCGCCGCGCCGACGTCCACCCGCCGCTCGACGATCTTGCCGGCGACGCGGAAAGCCAGATCCGACTCGTAGCGGGCGCGCACCTCGCCGGAATACAGCGCCCCCGCCGTCACCGGCACAGCGGCCAGCGTGTGCACCGCCACCGGTCGCGGCGCCTCGGCGGGCGGCTGGGGTTTGGAGCACGCGGAAAGCAGGGCCGCGGCAAGCGCGGCGGCCACGAGGGTGTGTTTCATGCTTGGGCTTCCTCGGCAGACGCGGCCAGCATGCCGCGGAAAAGCACGTCGAAATAGGTATCGAAATAAACGTCCGGCTCCAGCTGCGTCAGCCCGCAGTCGGTCATCGAAGACCGCCACACGGCGCGCATCAGGATCGGATAGAACGCCATCTGGCGCAGGACTTCCACATTGACCGGGCGGAACACGCCGCGCGCGACGCCCGCCTCGATGACCCCGCTGAGCAGCGCATTCCAGCGCCCGATCACCGCCTCGTTGTAATAGGCGGCGACCTCGGGGAAATTGCCCGCCTCGGAGATCATCAACTTGCAGGTGCCGCCCAGCGGCGTCGAACCGACGCGATCCCACCAGTTCACCAGCAACTCCCGCAGCAGGCGCGCCGGATCATCCTTCAGCGCCTCGATGCGGGCCTCGACCTCGGCGATCAGCGGCAGCACCGACTCCTCGATGACCGCGCGGAACAGCGCATCCTTGCTGTCGAAGTAAAGATAGAGCGTGCCCTTCGACACACCGGCGCGCGCCGCCACGTCGTCGAGACGCGTCGCGGCAAAACCCTTTTCGACGAACAACTCCAGCGCCGCGGCCGCCAGTTCGGCGGGACGGGCTTCCTTGCGGCGCTGGCGGCGGGGAGGATCGGCTGGCTTCATGGGGCTCGGCGCGGATGACTAAAATTTACTGACTGACTGGTCAGTCATGTATTTTAGTTGTCTCGCGCCACTTGTAAAGCCCTATCGTGCAACCGGGAAAAAGTTTGTCTTCAGCACACGGCGCAGCCCGGCACCGGCGCTTCAGTTCCGGGTGATCAGCAGCGCCCCGGCCACCAGCAGGCCGGCGCCGAGGATGCGCAGCGCGCCGACCTCGCGCCCCGGCAGGCCGATCAGCGCAAAGTGATCGAGCAGCAGCGCCACGCACAGCTGGCCGGCGATGACCAGCGCGATCATGCTCGCCGCGCCAATCTTCGGCGTCACCAGCACGCCGGCCAGCACGAAGAGGGTGCCGAGCGGCCCGCCGAGCCACATCCACGGCGACGTCCGGGCGACGGTCGCGAGGCTCGGCAGGCCGCCGCCCAGGGCGACGAAATGGATCGCCCCGAGCACCAGCGTGCCCATCGCGAACGAGATCAGGCTGGCCAGCACCGGGCTGCCGACAAAGCCCCGCAACTGCCCGTTGATCGCCGCCTGGACCGGCAGCGCCCCGCCCGCCAGCACCGCCAGCGCCATCAGCATTTCACGCATCACTTGATCCTTTGAATGAGGGGTTCGAACCGACCGCCGGCGACGGCG
>SSSX01000864.1 GCA_015657735.1 Zoogloeaceae bacterium | reverse complement strand
TTGTCGCTGGCGGATCAGGTCCGCCATGGGTCGGCCATCCAGCGCCGTGATCAGGCTGGCCTGGTTGGCAGCGGGCTGGTTCTGGCTGACTTTCCATTTGCCGATCAGGCGGTTGATGCTGATTTCGATACCGACGATGGCTCCGAGCATCTTGCCGATGTAATCGGCCGGGGCATCGTCGACGGACCACGGGTGGGGCTGGCTGGCCTCATGCTCGGCGGTCAGCGTGTCTAGTTGGCCCAGCAGCCAGTCGCGGTCTTCGATCAGGCGCAGATCGCCGTGGGCATGCACCGCCACGTAATTCCAGGTCGGCACCACCTTGCCGTGCTCGGCCTTGGTGGCGTAATGGGATGGGCTGATGTAGCTGTCCGGACCTTTGAAAATCGCGAGAATTTTCCGGTTCACCGCGGGATTGGCCGCCAGCGGGTTGGCGCGAGCGATATGGCCGCGCAGGGTGCCGTTCGGGCCGGCGCTCGCATCCAGATGCAGCGGGATATGGTTGGCGTCGAGGCCGTCCGGGCCCTCAGTGACCAACGTGGCGAGCGGGAACGCGCGCATCAGGCCATGCAGGGCCGCGGGATCGGTTTCCGCGAAATGTTTGGGCAGGTACATCGCCTTACATCCCGAATGCATGGAATTTGATAAAGGGTTCGCAGAGAGAGTTGTTCATGAAGCGTTCTCTTTTGAGATACTGAACCCCAATTCCTTGGCACGCTCGATAAACCTTTCAATGTTTCCCACTCCCCATTGAGAGCAAATGACGATCGGCGTCTTGTCACCTAATGTCAGCACATCTTGTGCGTTGCCAAAATGGCGGGGAATGGGGTCGGTTTCGAGTTTCTTCAGGTGATAATCGAGCTTGTTGAAAACGCCCAAGCTGCCCTGTAAGGCTTTGGGGAAGGCGGTGACGAGTTGCTCAAAATTTGTCGTGGGATATTTGACCAGATAGGCCGATACGACAGCCTGTACTAAACGATTCTTGCCATACGATTTGCCATCGAGAACATATTTAGAGAGATCTTTAGAGCTGTTCTTGATGGCCTTTCTTCGTTCTTCTGCTTGTGCTTTCACCTGAACTTGATAGTCCTTGGCTTCTGGAAGAGGAATCGTCTGTTGTACGTCAAGCAGCAAGGTTTTGTCTGGCAGCTTGTGCGGAACGATGCGTACACAACGAATATCCAAGTCACGTTCGTTGAGGAACATGACGGCCGTTGTGAGTTCCCGAGAAAATTCGGATGCGACGAGAATGATTCGTGTATCCGTGGCGAAATTTTCTGGTTCATCGTCTTCTGAGCCAATAAATTCCAGCAGACGCGATTTCGCGGTGCCGCTATCTTGCGACTGACGATCAAGGAAATTGGCGTAAATTTCGACCGCCTGTGAAAACCGCATCGTGGAAACCATCGCAGCGTATCGGATGGCTTGTAATTCGGCGTGTCCGCCGGTGTCGTCGCGCTTTAGTTCGATGACTACAAGATTTGCGGCTCGGTCAATCGCCAGCAGATCCAGTTGCCGCTTGCTGAAATCCCATTTGCCAAATCCTTCATCAATGACCAATAGGTCATCGCCTAAGACGGAGATGTTTTTCTTGAGCCATTTCTGAAGGTCTTGGCGCTCAAGTATGCCTTCTTCGAGAAAGGAGGTCTGTTCCAGTGGCGTTAACGCGCCATTCGTTAGTGTGTAAATTGCCATTTTGTACCCTCAGGCGGTCACATCCGGAAAATCCCAAACTTTGTCTCTTCCGCTGGCGCATTCATCGCCGCCGACAAGCCCAGCCCCAACACCCGCCGGGTGTCCGCCGGGTCGATGATGCCGTCGTCCCACAGCCGGGCCGAGGCGTAGTAGGGGTGGCCCTGGGTCTCGTACTGCTCGCGGATCGGCGCTTTGAACGCCGCTTCCTCCTCAGCCGACCAGGTCTTTCCGGAAGCCTCGATGCCTTCGCGCTTGACGGTGGACAGCACGCCGGCCGC
>SSSX01000863.1 GCA_015657735.1 Zoogloeaceae bacterium | reverse complement strand
TGAGCCCGCAGGGCGAGTTTGCGAAGACCCCGCCCGGCATTGCCGGAAGGAGGGAACCCCCGAAGGGGGCGCGACAGCGGGGCACGTTTTCTTGCCTCCTTGTTTGTCGTGCGACAAAGAAGGAGGTCGCCCGCCGGGGCGAGACCCGGCCAATCCAACGCAAAAAGCAGGAAAGCTTGCCAGCAAGGGCCTGTCGGCCATCCGCATGGGCAATTGGCGCGGTCGCCCGGCCAGCGCAATCCACCCCCTCCGCTAGTCTCAACGGACGATGAGGCCATCGCGCCCAGTTCGCACAATGCGCTCTACACATCCGAGAACCCTAGGGGAGCAGACATGATCGATATTCGCGGCCTGGCCTACTTCGTCACCGAGATCGAGCGGCTGGACGAGTGGCGGCGCTACGCCGAGGACGTGCTGGGCATGATGACGGCAGCGGCGCCGGGCGGCGGCCTGTACGTCAAGATGGACGACCGCCCCTTCCGCATCCTGGTGCTCGAAGGCCGGCAGCCGCGCTATCTCGCGTCGGGCTGGGAAGTCGCGGACGAGGCCGCCTTCCGGCATGCGCTGTCCACCCTCGAAGCCGCCGGCGTGGGCTACGAGCTGGCCGCTGCGGAGCTGTGCCGCCAGCGCGGCATGCAGGCCATCGCGCTCGTCACCGACCCGTCCGGCAACCGCCACGAGCTGGGCTGGGGCCACCTGTCCGACTGCCAGCCCTTCGTCTCGCCGCAGGGCGTGCCGCGCTTTCTCACCGGCGACATGGGCATGGGCCACACGGTGCTGCCGTCGCCCAGCTTCGACGCCTCGGTGGCTTTCTTCCGCGACGTGTTCGGTTTCGGCGTCTCCGACGTCTTCAATTTCCGTCCGGACCCGGCCGGCCCGGCGATCCGGATTCATTTCCTGCATTGCAACAACGCCCGCCACCACAGCCTGGCGATCGCCGAATACGCCGAGCCCAGCGGCTGCGTGCACGTGATGGTGGAGGTCGATTCGATGACCGAGGTCGGCCGTGCCCACGACCGCATGCAGGCCCACCGGGTGCCCATCTCGGCGACCCTCGGCCAGCACCTCAACGACCGCATGATCTCCTTCTACATGAAGACCCCGTCCGGCTTCGACCTCGAATTCGGCTACGGCGGCCTGCAGGTGGATTGGGCGCGCCACAACGCCTTCGAGTTCACCCGCGTCAGCCTGTGGGGTCACGACTTCGGCGCCGGCCGCCGGCAGCAGGCCTGACCCCCTCCCCGAGCAAGGACCCGACATGAACAAACAGATGACGGCGGCGGCGGTCGTCGCCCGCCTGCAGGACGGCATGACCCTCGGCTTCGGCGGCTGGGGCCCGCGGCGCAAGCCGATGGCCATCGTCCGCGAGATCCTGCGCTCCGGTCTCAAGGATCTCACCGTGGTGGCCTACGGCGGCCCCGAGGTCGGCATGCTGTGCGCCGCCGGCAAGGTGAAGAAGCTGGTCTTCGGCTTCGCCACCCTCGACGCGATGCCTCTCGAGCCGTGGTACCGCAAGGTCCGCGAGGCCGGCGGGCTCGAACTGATGGAGCTCGACGAAGGCATGCTGCAGTGGGGCCTGCGCGCCGCCGCCATGCGCCTGCCCTTCCTGCCCACCCGCTGCGGCCTGGCCACCGACATCCCGCGCCTCAGCCCGGAAATCCGCACGATCCGCTCGCCCTACGCCGACGGCGAAGTGCTGCTCGCCATGCCGGCCCTCAAGCTCGACGCGGCGCTCCTCCACGTGAACGTCGCCGACCGCCTCGGCAACACCCTGATCACCGGGCCCGATCCCTATTTCGATCACCTCTTCGCGCGCGCCGCCGACGCCTGCTACGTGTCCGCCGAGCGGGTCGAGGAACGCTTCGCGCTGGATGCCGCGGCGGCCCGCGGCAACACCTTCGAACGCAATCTGGTCAGCGGCGTGGTCGAGGCGCCGTGCGGCGCCCACCCCACCTCCTGCCCCTCCGACTACGGCTGGGACATCGACCACTTCAAGCGCTACGCCGCCAGCGCCACCGAGGCGGACGGCTGGCAGGCCTACATGGACACCTACGTCGCGCCCGGCGAAGCCGGATACCAGGCCCGCAACGGCGGCATCGAACGCATGGCCGGCCTGCCCCTGCCGGTGTTCTGAGGAAAACGGAAATGAACGAACACCCTTCCTTCACCCTGGCCGAGCTGCTGATCGTCGCGGCCTCCGAAGCCTGGCGCGACAACGGCGAGGTGCTGGCCTCCGGCCTGGGCATCATCCCGCGCCTGGGCGCCAGTCTGGCCAAGCTCACCCACAGCCCCGGGCTGCTGATGACCGACAGCGAGGCTTTCCTGGTCGAAGAGCCGATCCCGGTCGGCCCGCGCGGCGACTTCGTGCCGCGCTACAGCGGCCATATGTCCTTCGAGCGGGTCTTCGACTGCGTCTGGCGCGGGCTGCGCCACGCGATGATCGGCCCGACCCAGATCGACCGCTGGGCGCAGACCAACCTGTCGTGCGTCGGCGACTACCGCCGGCCCACGGCGGCGATGCTCGGCGTGCGCGGCCTGCCCGGCAACAGCATCAACCACATCAACTCCTTCTTCGTGCCCAACCACGGCCCGCGCGTGTTCGTGGCCGGCGAGGTGGACATGGTGTCCGGCGTCGGCTTCAAGCCCGAGCGCTGGGATGACGGCGTGCGCCGCGACCTGATGGACATCCGCCTCGCCGTCACCGACCTGTGCGTGATGGACTGGCAGGGCCCCGGCCGCAGCGCCCGGGTGCGCAGCCTGCATCCCGGCGTGAGCTTCGAAGAAGTCCAGGCGAAGACCGGCTTCCCGCTGCTGAAAGCCGAGGGCCTGGGCGAAACACCCCATCCCGGCGCCGCGCAGCTGGCCATCATCCGCCGCCTCGACCCCCACGACCTGCGCGCCGCCCAGCTCAAGGGCAACCCGCCGGGCATCCGTCCGGCGGCCTGAACGGGATCACCAGGAGACCGCCATGAACGCCCCGAGCAGCGCCGACTTCGTGATCCGCGAGGACCGCTCCACCTACGAGACCGACGAGGCGGTGCGCTACGCCGTCGCCGACGGCATCGCCACCGTCACCCTCAACCGGCCCGCCTACCACAACGCCCAGAACTCCCAGATGACCTACGCGCTCGACGCCGCCTTCCGCCGCGCGGTGGACGACGACGCGGTGAAGGTCATCGTGCTGCGCGGGGCCGGCAAGCACTTCTCGGCCGGCCACGACATCGGCACCCCCGGGCGCGACATCGACAAGCCCTTCGAGCGCGTGCACCTGTGGTGGGACCACACCAACAAGCCCGGTGGCGAATACCTCTACGCCCGCGAGCAGGAGGTCTACCTCAACATGTGCCGGCGCTGGCGCGAGCTGCCCAAGCCGACCATCGCCATGGTGCACGGCGCCTGCGTGGCCGGCGGGCTGATGCTGGCCTGGGTGTGCGACCTGATCGTCGCCAGCGACGACGCCTTCTTCCAGGACCCGGTGGTGCGCATGGGCATTCCCGGCGTCGAATACTTCGCCCACCCC
>SSSX01000862.1 GCA_015657735.1 Zoogloeaceae bacterium | reverse complement strand
GCCGACGTTCTGCTGCTCGCCACCGCCGACGGCGTGGTTGTCTACGAGCGGACTTGAAACAAAAACGTCACACAGCCCTGTTAACCTTCGCCCCTTGTCAGCCACAGCGCCAGTCACAGGATTTGCCATGAACGAACACACCTCCAAGAAGTTCGACTCCGAGCTGGAAGGCATCCGTACGCGGGTGCTCCAGATGGGCGGCATGGTCGAGTTGCAGATCGTCAAGGCGATGGAAGGTTTGTCCGACGGCGATCAACTGCTGATCGACCAGGTCATCGAAAACGACAACCGGGTCAACCTTCTCGAGATCGAGCTCGACGAAGCCTGCAACCAGGTCATCGCCAAGCGCCAGCCGACTGCCGTCGACCTGCGCATGGTCAGCACCGTGCAAAAGACCATCACCGATCTGGAGCGCATCGGCGACGAGGCGAAGAAGATCGCCAAGACCGCCAAGCATCTGCACGCCATGGGCTCGCCCTTCATGCCGCAGATCCGCCTCGGCCACATCGCCGACGCGGTGGTGGACATGCTGCGCACCGCCCTCGACGCCTACGCCCGCCTCGACACCGTCTCGGCCGCCCAGGTGGTGCGCCACGACAAGGAGGTGGATGCCGAGTTCAAGGGCATCATGCGCCAGCTGATCACCTACATGATGGAAGACCCCCGCACGATCTCCCAGTCGATCGAACTGATGTTCGTCGCCAAGTCGGTCGAGCGCATCGGCGACCACGCCAAGAACATCGCCGAATACGTGGTGTACATGGTCAAGGGTCGCGATGTGCGGCACACCAGCCTCGAGGAAATCGAACGCGAAGCGACGCGCTGACCACCCCGCCGCGCGCCACATCCATCCGGGGGACGGCTTGCCGTCCCCCGCTGCTTTGCGGCCGCGCGAAAGAGGCACGCCGCTTGCTATTAAACCGGGACACGCGGATGGGCTGATAGAATCGGACCATCCTCCGATCCCCGGACGCCCTTCCCATCATGCCGCTCAAGTTCGAACTCCTGCAGACCGACGACAATTCCCGTTATCTTCTGCGCGGAAAAACCGACATCGTCTTCAACCTGCGCAGCCTCATGCAGAAGCGCGCGATGCTCAGCGCCTTCATTGACGCCAGCGCCGACTCCTTCCTCACCGCGATCCTCGCCATCAGCCCCGACGAGCGCTATCTGATCCTCGACGCCGCCAGCGACGACGCCATCAACCGCCGCGTCGAAGGCGCCGAGCAGCTGATCTGCGTGACCCAGCTCGACAAGATCAAGATCCAGTTCGCCGCACGCGACCTCATCCGCATCGACCACGAAGGCCACGACGCCTTCCGCACCCCGATGCCGGACGTCCTGCTGCGCCTGCAGCGCCGCGAATACTACCGCCTCACCGCCGCCAACCCGCACAACCTGAGCTGCCTGATCCCGATCAACAACGGCGGCGAGCAACGGGTGATCTCGGTCGAAGCCGCCGTTCTCGACATCAGCGGCGGCGGCCTGGCGGTGCTGATGCCCCCCGGCGAGCCGCCCTTCGAACCGGACATGGAATTCTCCGACTGCCGCCTGATGCTGCCCGAAACCGGCCCGGTCACCACCGCGCTGCGGGTGCGCAACATCTTCCGCATCACCAACCGCGACGGCAGCGTGATGATCCGCGCCGGCTGCGAATTCATCGACCTGCCGACCAGCATGGCGTCCACGATCCAGCGCTACATCCTCAAGACCGAACGCGAACGCAACGCCCGCGAACGCATCCGCTGAAAAGCGGCGGCCCACAAAAGCACAAAGCCGGCGCGTGCCGGCTTTGTTGTGGCCCCTGAACCTAATTCAGACGGACATGTTCATGATGTCCTGATACGCCGTAACCAGCTTGTTGCGCACCTGCACCATCTGCTGGAACGACAGGTTGGCCTTCTGCAGATTGACCATCACATCCTGCAGATTGACGTTAGGGTCGCCGGACGAAAAACCCTTCGCCATCTCCTGGGCCTGCATCTGGGCCGAACTGACCTGCTCGATGGCGCCCTGCAGAACCTGGCCGAAATCCACTTCGCCCTCGGCCTTCGCCGCCTGGGCAGGCTTGCCGGCGGCCACCTGCGAGGTGGCGCGCAGTTCCGACAACATCTGATCGATTCCGCGGGTATCCATGATCCTGCTCCTTTGACTCCACTATAGCAGAGCAAGTGGCGTGCCATGCAGCACAAGGCACGCCTAGCCGGAGAACAGCCCCTCCTGGCGGTACTGCTGGAGCTTGTAGCGGAGGGTCCGCTCGGAGATGCCGAGCTGCGCCACTGCCCGCTTGCGCGAGCCGCCGACCTCCTTCAGCACCTGCAGGATGTGCTCGCGCTCGAGATCCTTCATGTTCGCCGGCCGGCTGGCATCCTTCGCGGCGGCGGCAGCCTCATCGGCAGGATTTGCCGCATCGACGGCAAAAACCGCCGGCAGCGCGGGGGGCGGGCTGACGCCCCGCAGCGGCTCGCCGTTCCAGTGCGGCAGGCACAGGCGCACCGTGTCGGCCGACACCGCCTGGCCGCTGCTGAGGATCAACGCCCGCTGGACGGTATTTTCCAGCTCGCGCACGTTGCCCGGCCAGTGGTAAGTGACGAGCACGGCCTCGGCCTCCGGCGACAGGCGTGCCGCGCGTTTGAGGCGCACGCCGTGGAGCAGCGCGAAGTGCCGGGCCAGCGGCACGATGTCGCCCGGCCGTTCGCGCAGCGACGGAATCGCCAGCGGAAAGACATTGAGGCGGTAGAACAGATCTTCGCGGAAGCGGCCGGCAGCCACCTCCTTGCCCATGTCCCGGTTGGTGGTGGCGAGCACGCGGATGTCGAGCGGGATCGCCTTCTTGCCGCCGACCCGCTCGACCTCCCGCTCCTGCAGCACACGCAGCAGTTTGGCCTGCAGGCCGAGCGGCATCTCGGAGATTTCGTCGAGGAGCAGGGTGCCGCCCTCGGCCTGCTCGAACTTGCCGGCCTGGGCGCTGGCGGCGCCGGTGAAGGCGCCTTTCTCGTGGCCGAACAGCGTCGCCTCGAGCAGCGTATCCGGGATCGCGGCGCAATTGATGGCGACGAAGGGGCCGCTGCGGCGCGGCGAATGCTCGTGGAGGTAACGCGCGAAGACCTCCTTGCCGGTGCCCGACTCGCCGGTCAGCAACACCGTCGCGTCGGTCTCGGCAACCTTGTCGGCCAGCGCCAGCAGCTTGCGGGTATGCGGGTCGGCGGCAATCATGTCGTCGTCGCGCCGCGCCACGGCGTAGCGTTCGACGTGTTCGAGCAGCACCCGCGGCTCGAAGGGCTTCATCAGAAAATCGCAGGCGCCACCGCGCATCGCGTCGACGGCCTTTTCGACGTCGCCGAAGGCCGTCATCAGCAACACCGGCAGCTGCGGCAGGCGCTGGCGCAGTTCGGCGAGCAGTTGCAGGCCGTCCATCGGCTGCATCTTCAGATCGGACAGCACCAGATTGAAGGCCTGCTTTTCGACTGCGGCCAGCGCCGCCGCGCCGTCGCCGACGCCGACCACCGCGTGGCCGGCCACCTCGAGGGTCAGGCACACGGCATCGCGCAGGGGCGCATCATCTTCGACTACCAGGATGTTGAGTGCTTCGGGCATGGGACGTCTCTCTAAAACGGGGTGCAACCGTGCGGGCCGGGCGTCAGCCGCCCATCGCGAGGGTCAGGGAAAAAACGGTGCCGTGACCGGGTTCGGACTGGATGCCGATGTCGCCGCCGTGGGCCCGGGCGACGCCCCGCGCGATCGCCAGGCCCAATCCCGTTCCATCGGGCCGAGTGGTAAAGAACGGCTCGAACAGCCGCGACTGAAGGGCCGGCTCGATGCCGCGGCCGTCGTCGGCAACGGTGAAGCGCACCAGCGGCTCCTCGACGGCGGCCGCGAAACGGATCGCGCCGCCGGCATCGAGGGCCTGCACGGCGTTTTCAAGAAGGTTGGTGAGCGCCCCGGCAACGGCCTTGCGGTCGCCGACGACCACGGTGTCGCCGCAGGAGCACGCGGCATCGAGCTCGATCCCCTTGGCGCGGGCCAGCGGTTCGACGGTCTGAGCCAGCTCGGCGACCAGTTCGCAGATGCCGAAGGGTTCGCGGCCGAGGGTGTCGCCGCGGGCGAAGAGCAGCATGTCGCGGATCAGCTTTTCGAGGTGGCGCAGGCGTTCCATCGCCCGGTTGCCGATGCGTTCGCGGTCGGCCGGCCCCATCTCCTGCTGGACCAGGGTCGCCGTGTACAGCAGCGCGGCGGCCAGCGGGGTGCGCAGCTGGTGCGCCAGGCCGGCCACCATCTCGCCCATCGCGGCGAGGCGCTCGTTGCGCTCGGCGGCGAGGCGCAGGCGGTGGGCGTCGGTGACGTCGTTGATCAGCACGATGTGGCCGTCGCCGGATTCGAGGGCGGCCTCCTCGCGGGTCACCCGGCGCATTTCGCCGGCCGACTCGACCTGCCACTCGCCGGGCGTCTCGGTGGCGGCCAGGCGGGCGGCGGCAAAGTCGGCCCACCGGGCGCCCGCCAGCGGCATGCCGAACATCGCTTCGACGGCCCGGTTGGCCTGCACGACGGCGCCATCGCGGTCGAGCACGACGACCCCCGCCGGCAGCGCGCCCATCAGCACGCTGAGGCGCTCGGTGAGCTGGCCGACCTGGGTCTGCAGGCCGGCGTAGGCGCCGGTCAAGGCCTCGGAAGCCTCGCTGAACTGGCGGAAGGCTTCGGCCAGTTGGCGGGCGTCGAGGCGGTCTTCGGTGGCGGACGGGGTCATGGACGGATCGGGGCGAAATTCACCGGATCGCAGCTTAGGCCTTCCGAACGCCAGCCAAGGCGGCAAATAGGCGGCAAAAAGCGCCGCTAATCCCGCCCTTGAAGGCCGCCCGCGGCGCGGACAATGCGAGCATCCGAAAAAGGGGGACTGTTCCCATGGCAGCAGAAGACGCCGCCGTCGCTCCGCCGCCTGCCTCTCCGATGGCGCAGGTGCTGGAAAACATCCGCAATCTGTCGCAACGCCAGAAGCTCGCCGCCGGCGCAGCGCTGGCTTTCGGCATTGCGCTGATCGTCGGCGTCGTCCTGTGGAGCCGCCAGCCGGACTATTCCGTGCTGTTCTCCAACCTCGCGGAAAAGGACGGCGGCGCCGTCGTCGCCAGCCTGCAACAGCAGAACGTCCCGTACAAATTCTCCGACAACGGCAACGCGATCCTGGTGCCCGCCGCCCAGGTCCACGACCTGCGCCTGCGCCTTGCCGCCCAGGGCATTCCGAAGGGCGGGCTGGTGGGTTTCGAGCTGATGGAAACCCAGAAGCTCGGCGTGTCGCAGTTTCACGAGCAGGTGAACTACCAGCGCGCCCTCGAAGGCGAGCTGTCGCGCACCATCTCGTCGATCGCCAGCGTCGCCGGCGCCCGCGTGCATCTGGCGATCCCGAAACAGACCGCCTTCCTGCGCGACGAGCAGAAACCCACCGCCTCGGTGATGGTGAACCTGCACACCGGCCGCGCCCTCGACCCGGCCCAGATCGCCGGCATCGTGCATCTGATCGCCTCCAGCGTGCCCCAGCTCACCAACGACAACGTGAGCGTGATCGACCAGGACGGCACGCTGCTGACCAAGAAACCCGACGCGCTGCGCACCTCGCTCGACGCCACCCAGCTCAAGTACACCCGCGAACTCGAGGAAGGCTACATCGAGCGCGTCAATGCGATCCTCACGCCGCTGTTCGGCAAGGGCAACTTCCGCGCCCAGGTGTCGGCCGACGTGGATTTCAACGTCACCGAGCAGACCGCCGAAACCTACCGCCCCAACCCGTCGCCCGAGCAGGCGATCCGCAGTCAGCAGAGCAACGAAAGCCAGACCCGCGAGCAGGGGCCGCAGGGCGTGCCGGGCGCCCTCACCAACCAGCCGCCGGTGCCCGCCACCGCGCCGCTGACCACTCCGCCGGTGGCCGGCGCGCCAGGGTCGGCCCCGCAGGCGCCGGTCAGCACCAACAAGAGCGCCACGATCAACTACGAGCTCGACAAGACCATCCAGCACACCCGCAAGGCCCTCGGCCAGATCCGCCGCCTGTCGGTCGCGGTGGCCCTCAACCAGCGCGAAGAGAAGGACAAGAACGGCAACCCCAAACCGGTGCCGCTGTCCGACGAGGAACGCAAGCGCGTCGAGGATCTGGTCCGCGAAGCGGTCGGCTACAACAAGGATCGCGGCGACACCATCAGCGTCGCCAGCAGCGCCTTCGTCGCCTCCGACCGGGATCAGTTCGAAGTGCCGATCTGGAAGGACCCGGACAACATCGCGCTGTTCAAGGAGCTCATCAAGTATCTGGTCATCGCCGGCGTGATCGCCTTCGTCGCCTTCGGCGTGATCCGCCCGCTGATGAAACAGGTTCTGCCCGTGCCTCCCGAAGAGAAGGAGGAAGCCGAAGCCGCCGGCGAGGCCGGCGCCGAAGAAGGCGCCGAGGGTGAAGAAGGCGAAGGCGGCGAAGGCGCCGAGGTGGCACTCTCGCCCGAAGCCACGGCCCGCCTGGCCTACGAGGAAAAGCTCGCCAAGGCGCACGCCCTCGCCCGCGACAATCCGCGCATGGTCGCCAACCTGATCAAGGAATGGATGGGAAGCAATGAGCAGCAACGATGAAGGGCTCGAGAAGAGCGCCCTGCTTCTGCTGACCCTCGGCGCCGACGAGGCCGCCGAAGTCCTCAAGCAGCTCGGCCCGAAGGAAGTCCAGAAGCTCGGCGCGGCGATGGCGGCGATGCCGGCGCAGGCGCGCGACCGGGTCGAGGTCATCCTCGACGAACTGATCGCCTTCTCCGAGAAAGGCTCGCCGATCGAGGCCGACCACGAGCACATCAAGGAAATGCTCACCAAGGCGCTCGGCGACGAGCGCGCCAACCACCTGATCGGCCGGGTGCTGCAAGGCTCCGACACCGCCGGCATCGAAAGCCTGAAGTGGATGGACGCCGCCACCGCCGCCGATCTGATCAAGAACGAACACCCGCAGATCATCGCGACCATTCTGGTGCACCTCGAGTTCGACCAGGCCGGCGAAATCCTCAAGCATTTCACCGACCGCCTGCGCAACGACGTGCTGCTGCGCATCGCGACCCTCGACGGCGTGCAGCCGGTGGCCCTGCGCGAACTCAACGAAGCGCTGACGCGCATGCTGTCCGGCGCCACGACGATCAAGAAAACCGCGATGGGCGGCGTGCGCCACGCCGCCGACATCCTCAACTTCGTCGGTTCCGCCGCCGAAACGGCGATCCTCGACAACGTCCGCGAATACGACCCGGACCTGGCCCAGAAAATCCTCGACGAGATGTTCGTCTTCGAGAACCTCATGGAGCTCGACGACCGCGGCATCCAGACCCTGCTGCGGGAAGTCCAGAGCGATTCGCTGGTCATCGCGCTGAAGGGCGCTCCGCCGGAGATGCGCGAGAAGATCTTCAAGAACATGTCGCAGCGCGCCGCCGAAATGCTCCGCGAAGACCTCGAATCCCGCGGCCCGGTGCGCCTGTCGGAAGTCGAGGCCGAGCAGAAGGAAATCCTCAAGACCGCCCGCCGCCTCGCCGAGGAAGGCCAGATCGCCCTGGGCAGCGGAGGCGGCGACGATGCCTTCGTGTAAGCACCGGGAGCGTCCGTGAGCCACCATCAGGCCGCCGGCGCCTACCAGCGCTGGAACCTCCCGTCCTTCGACGAACCACCGCCGCTGGCGCCAGCCGCCGCCCCCGCCGTCGAACCCCTTCCCGAGCCGGAGCCCGAGCCGCCGGCACCGCCGATCGTCGAGGCGCCCCCCGCGCTGCCCGACCCCGAACCCGACATCCACCTGCCCACCGCCGAGGACATCGAGCGCATCCACGAGGAAGCCCGCAAGGACGGCTACGCGGCCGGCTACGAGGAAGGCACGGCGCGCGGCCGGATGGAAGCCATGCAGTTCCACGGGCTGGTGCAGGCGCTCGAGAACGCGATGACCCGCCTCGACCAGGAGGTGGCCGACGAAGTGCTTGCGCTGTCGATCGAAGTCGCCCGCCAGATGGTGCGCCACAGTCTCGACGCGCACCCCGAATCGGTCGCCGAGCTGATCCGCGAGGCCCTGCTGCAGCTGCCCCAGACCCACGCCACGATCCACCTCAACCCGGACGACGTGGCGATGGTCCGCGACTACCTCGGCGAGCAGCTCGGCCACTCCGGCCACCGCCTCGTCGACGACACCAGCGTCGCGCGCGGCGGCATGCGCATCGAAGCCGGCGGCAGCCAGATCGACGCCACCCTGCAAACCCGCTGGCGGCGCATCATGGACAACCTCGGCCGCAACGTGCAGTGGGACGGCGACGGCAGCTGATGGAACACGGCACCGAAACCTGGCGGGCCTTCCTCGCCGACGGGCGCAAGCTGGTCGGCGCGACGCCGCCATGGCAGATCTCCGGGCGCCTGACCCGCATCAACGGACTGGTCATGGAAGCCTCCGGTCTCAAGCTTCCGCTCGGCTCCGGCTGCCGCATCGTCATTCCGGGCGGCAGCTCGGTCGAGGCCGAGGTGGTCGGCTTCCACGGCGAAAAAATCTTCCTGATGCCCACCGACGACGTCTTCGGCCTCGCCCCCGGCGCCCAGGTGCTGCCGATCGAGCCGACCCAGCCGCCGCTGATCGCCGGCGAGCGCATCGAACCGCGCCGGCGCGCCTCCGACCGGGCCAAGCACCTGCCGATGGGCGACGAACTCCTCGGCCGCGTCGTCGACGGCGCCGGCCGCCCGCTCGACGGCCTCGGCCCGCTCGCCGTGCGCCACTCGCGGGCGCTCCAGTCGCGCCCGATCAACCCGCTGCAGCGGGCGCCGATCACCCAGTCGCTCGACGTCGGCATCCGCGCCATCAACGGCCTGCTCACCGTCGGCCGCGGCCAGCGGATGGGCCTGTTCGCCGGATCGGGCGTCGGCAAATCGGTGCTGATCGGCATGATGGCGCGCTACACGGCGGCCGACGTGATCGTCGTCGGGCTGATCGGCGAACGGGGCCGCGAGGTCAAGGAGTTCATCGAACACAACCTCGGCACCGAGGGCCTGGCCCGCTCGGCCGTCATCGCCGCCCCCGCCGACACCAGCCCGCTGATGCGCCTGCAGGGCGCCTCCTACGCCACCACGGTGGCCGAGTATTTCCGCGACCAGGGCAAGCAGGTGCTGCTGATCATGGATTCGCTGACCCGCTACGCGATGGCCCAGCGCGAGATCGCGCTGGCCATCGGCGAACCGCCGGTGACCCGCGGCTACCCGCCGTCGGTCTTCGCGCGGCTGCCGGCGCTGGTCGAGCGGGCCGGCAACGGGCCGGAAGGCGGCGGCTCGATCACCGCCTTCTACACCGTGCTCGCCGAGGGCGACGACCAGCAGGACCCGATCGCCGACTCCGCCCGGGCCATCCTCGACGGCCACATCGTGCTGTCGCGCAACCTCGCCGACCAGGGCCACTACCCGGCCATCGACATCGAACAGTCGATCTCGCGGGCCATGCACAACCTCGTCAAGAGCCAGCACTTCGACATGGTGCGGCGCTTCAAGCAGCTGTTCTCGCGTTACCAGCGCTCCCGCGACCTGATCGCGGTCGGCGCCTACCACGCGGGTTCCGACCCGGTGCTCGACCAGGCCGTCGACATGTACCCGCGCCTCGAAGCCTTCCTGCAGCAGCGCATCGACGAAAGCGAGCGCTACGAATCGGCGGTCGAAAAGCTCCATGCGCTGTTCGGAGCGGTGCCGTGACGCCGTCGGTCCACGCAGGGCGTCACACCCCGCCCCTCAAGATTTCCGTCCCCCGCCCGATAACGCCACAGGAACGTGAAGATGACTGAGCCGTTCCCGCTGCAGACCCTGCTGGACCTGGCCAACAGCCGCATGGACGAAGCCGCCCGCAAGCTCGGCGAACTGATTGCCAGCGAACAGGCGGTCGAGGAAAAGCTCACCCTGTTGATGACGTATCGCCAGGAATACCACGCCCGCTTCGTCGAAGCGGCGCGCAACGGCATCGGCCCCGACGCCTGGCGCAATTTCAGCGCCTTCCTCGGCAAGCTCGATGACGCGATCGCCCAGCAGCAGCGGGTCGTTTCCGATTCCCGGCAACGCACCGAGCAGGGCCAGCAGGCGTGGGTGGATCAGCGCAACAAGGTGAAGGCCTTCGACACCCTGTCGCACCGCCACCAAAGCCAGCAGGCTCGCAAGGAAGCCCGGCAGGAACAACGGCTCACCGACGAACACGCCGCCAAGCAATTCCGCGATCGCACCGACGAGGAGTGATCGCGGCCGGGCCAGAACTGGCACGTGGCTTGCTGTGTGACCGCTGTCAGCATCCTCACCAGGACTTCCATCATGCCCGGACCGGCCTTGAACCCGATCGCCAACACCGCTCCTGTCGCCCCCGCCAAAAGCCTCGCCGGCACCCGCCCCGACGCGTCCGCCGAAGCCGCGCCGGCCGACGCCGGCGAGCAGGGCTTCGCCACCGAGCTGAAGCGCCAGATGCGCAGCGGCGAGGCCGGCTCCGACGACGACAGCGCGCGGCCGGCCGATGCCGCCAACGAGGCCGATCAGGCCCGCGCCGACGGCCAGGCCGCCGCCGACGGCGCGGCGATGTCGCCCGTTCCGCCCGAAATGGCCGCGCTGCTGGCCGGCCTCGCGCCCCCCGCCGCCCCGCCGCGGGCCGACGCCGCCACCGGTGACGCACCGGCCGGCGACAGCCCGCGAGCCGGCCGTGCCGCGCTGCTGCCGGCCGCCGGCGGCGACAGCGGCAAGCCCGCCGCCGCAACGGCAGACCTCACCGGCCAGCCGGCAAAACTTGCCGGCCACGGCGGAGCGCGCCCCGACGCGGCCGCCGACGGCGTGCCCGCCGCCACCGCACGATCCGCCAGCCCGGCCAGCGCCGACGCCTCCGCCGCAACGCACACCAACGCCCCGACCGGCAGCAGCGCCGAACGCGGCAGCGAACTCGCCGCCGCGCCGGCCAACAACTTCGCCGCCCTCCACGCCGCCGCCCTCGCCAACCTGCGCGGCGAGAGCACCCCGCCGGCCGCCGCACCGGTGCCGCTGCACGTCGCGACGCCCGCCGGCAGCGCCGGCTGGCCGGAGGAAGTCGGCAACCGGGTCAGCTGGATGGTCGGCCACGCCGAAAGCCACGCCGAACTCACGCTGACGCCGCCCCAGCTCGGCAAGGTCGAAGTGTCGATCACCGTCAGCGGCGACCAGACCAGCGCCCAGATCGTCGCCGCCACGCCGGCCGCGCGCGATCTGATCGAACAAAGCCTGCCGCGCCTGCGCGAGATCCTCGAGCAGAGCGGCATCAGCCTCGGCCAGGCCGACGTGGGCACCTCCGGTCAGCCCGGCGACGGCCGCCGCGGCAGCAGCTGGAGCCCGTCCCGCGGCAGCGCCGACGGCGGCGGCACGAACACCGTCAGCGGCCCGTGGCTGCGGCGCGGAGAAGGATTGGTGGATACGTTCGCCTGAATCGCCACAAATGCCGGGCGCTTGTGCCCCTTTTCCAGGCTTGCCGGACGAACGTGATGGATAACAATGCAGTCAGACAAGGAGTAATCCAGCATGGCGAAAGCACCGGCCAAGGCGGAAGCCGCCGAAGGTGAAGCCCCCGCCAAGGGGGGCAAGAAAAAGCTGATCATCATCATCGTGGCGGTCGTGATCCTGGCCGTCGCCGGCGCCGCCGCGTTCATGCTGATGGGCAAGAAGAAGCACGCCGACGGCGAGGAAGAGGAAGAGCCCTCCCACGAGCCGCCGAAAGTCAAGGTCGATCCGTCCAAGCCGCCGGTCTTCGTGCAGCTCGAACAGTTCACCGTCAACCTCTCGCCGGAGGAAGGCGACCACTTCCTGCAGGCCACGATGGTGCTGCGGGTGGCCGACCCCAAAGTGGGCGACTCGCTGAAGCTGTACATGCCCGAGCTCAAGCATCGGGTCATCATGCTGCTGTCGTCGAAGAAGCCGTCCGAACTCGCCACGACCGACGGCCGCGAGGAGCTCGCCAGCGAGATCAAGGAAGAAGCCAACGACGTGCTCGGCTACGCGCCCAATCCGAAAAAGAAGAACAAGCGCAGCCGGCCGGAAGACGACGGGCCGGTACTGGCGGTGCTGTTCAACCAGTTCATCGTGCAATAAACGGGTAATCCACCATGGCTCAGGACTTTCTCTCCCAGGAAGAGGTCGACGCCCTGCTCAAGGGCGTCACCGGGGAGTCCGACGAGCAGGAAGTCAGCGACGAAGGCGGCGACGGCATCCGGCCGTACAACCTCGCCACCCAGGAACGCATCGTCCGTGGGCGCATGCCCACGATGGAGCTGATCAACGAGCGCTTCGCCCGCTACCTGCGGATCGGCATGTTCAACTACATGCACCGCAACGTGGAAATCTCGGTGGGGCCGATCAAGGTCCAGAAGTTCAGCGAGTTCGTGCGCAACCTGGTGGTGCCGACCAACCTCAACCTGTTCATCGCCAAGCCCCTGCGCGGCACGGCACTGGTCGTGCTCGACCCGAACCTGGTCTTTCTGGTGGTGGATAACCTGTTCGGCGGCGACGGACGCTTCCACACCCGCGTCGAGGGGCGCGACTTCACCCTCACCGAACAGCGCATCATCCAGGGCCTGCTGAAAGTCATCTTCGACGAATACGCCAAGGCCTGGGCGCCGGTGCGGAAACTCGAATTCGAATACGTGCGCTCGGAGATGAACCCCCAGTTCGCCAACATCGCGACCCCGGCCGAGGTCGTCGTGGCCGCCTCCTTCACGCTCGAGTTCGGCGGCTCGCAGGCGGAAATGCATTTCTGCTTCCCCTACTCGATGCTCGAGCCGATCCGCGAAACGCTCTACTCGACGATGCAGAGCGACCACATCACCCAGGACAACCGCTGGGTCAGCATGATGGGCAAGCAGCTGCAGAGCGCCGAAGTGAAGCTCACCGCCCGCCTCGGCACCGCCAACGTGACCCTGCGCGACATCGTCAACATGAAGCCCGGCGACGTGATTCCGCTCACCATCCCGGAAACCATTCAGGCCGAAGTGGATGGCATTCCGTTCATGGAATGCCGCTACGGCGTACAGCGCGGCCAGTACGCGCTGAAGATCGAACGCTTCCTCGCCCAGGAAGACGAAACCCCGGCCAGCGGCAAGGAGTAAACCATGTCAGAAACCGACGCCCCCGACGACAACCAGATCAGCGACGACGACTGGGCCGCCGCCATGCAGGAGCAGGCCGCTGCCGAAGGCCTGACCGACCCGGCCGAACCCGCCGCCGGCGACGAGTCGCCTTTCCAGGCCAAGCCGGCCAGCCAGCTGTTCCCCGACTTCGGCCAGGGCGCGGCCAAGGGTGGCTCCCTCAACGACTACGACATGATCCTGGACATCCCGGTGCAGCTCACCGTGGAACTGGGACGCACCAAGATCGCGATCCGCAACCTGCTCCAGCTCGCCCACGGCTCGGTGGTGGAACTGGACGGCCTGGCCGGCGAGCCGATGGACGTGCTGGTCAACGGCACGCTGATCGCGCAGGGCGAAGTGGTGGTCGTGAACGACAAGTTCGGCATCCGCCTCACCGACATCATCACGCCGGCCGAACGTATCCGCAAACTGCGCAACTGATCGTTCCCGCGGCGTTCGCCGCGGGCACCTCCCCTGCCGACGGCCCGCCGCGTGCCGGCTCAGACCACGCTGGCCTGCCCGCGTGCCAGCACCGAGCGCACCGGCCGCCGGTCGGGCGAATTGGCATGGTGCAACAGCCAGCGCTCGCCGAGTATCTGCAAGGCCCGCTGGCGCTTCGCCTCATAGCCCGACGAAGCCTTCGTAAGCGCCGCAACCCCGTCCCCCCCGCCAGCCGCGGGCTGGCCGTCACGATGCCACAGCAACATGATCACACCTCCACTCTGTTGGGAACCGCCTTCTGCAGAGCCCGCCGACCACCCCATCCGGCAGCTCCGAGAGTTTTGAGTATAGGCCCGCAGCGCAGTTCAGGGAGAAAAGCCCAAAGCATGAAAAAGTACCGTTTTGCCCGCCTAATCAACGGATGAAGCCAGTGCGCCGGCGACTAAGCTGGCTGCCAGCATCCCGTCGGAGCCCCGACATTTTCCGCCCACCGTCATGCGCCTCTCCCTCCTCCCCGCCGGCCTGCTCGCCAGCGCCGCCGCCGCCGCGGACGGCAGCCTCGACGTGACCGGCAGTGTCGTGCAGATGCTGCTCGGGCTGGGGCTGATCGTCGGCCTGCTGATCGCCAGCCTGCATCTTCTCAAACGCCTGGGCGCCGGCACCGGGAGCGCCGCCGGGCTCATCCGGCTGCGCGGCGCGACCGCCGTCGGTCCGCGCGAACGGGTCGTGCTGGTCGAGGTGGCCGACAAGGTTCTCGTCCTCGGCGTGGCCCCCGGCCGCGTCACCCCTTTGCACACCCTCGACGCCGCCGACCTGCCCCCCGCCCCGGGGACCGCGCCGCCGCTGCCCGGCGGCAAGGATTTCCAGAGCTGGCTGAAACAGACGCTGGAGCGTCGCCCCCGATGAAAGCCCGTCGCGCCCTCGGCGCCGCAGCCGCCGTGCTGCTGCTCGCCCCGCTGCCGGTTGTGGCCCAGGCCCTGCCGGCGCTGACCAGCACTCCGGCCGGTGCCGGCGGCACCCAGTACAGCCTGTCGGTGCAGACCCTGCTGCTGCTCACCTCGCTGAGCTTCCTGCCCGCCGCGGTGCTGATGATGACCAGCTTCACGCGGATCATGATCGTCATGTCGCTGCTGCGCCACGCGATGGGCACCCAGACCTCGCCGCCCAACCAGGTCATCGTCGGCCTGTCGCTGTTCCTCACCTTCTTCATCATGGCGCCGGTGGCCGACAAGGTTTACACCGACGCCTGGCTGCCGCTCTCCGAAAACCGCATCAGCTTCAACGAGGCGCTCGACCGCGCCACCGTGCCGGTCAAGGGCTTCATGCTCAAGCAGATCCGCGAACCCGACCTGAACCTGTTCTCCAAGCTCGCCAAGACGCCGCGGGTCGACAAGGCCGACGACCTGCCGATGCGCGTCGTGATTCCGGCCTTCGTCACCTCCGAACTGAAGACCGCCTTCCAGATCGGCTTCATCGTCTTCATCCCGTTCCTGATCATCGACATGGTCGTCGCCTCGGTACTGATGTCGATGGGCATGATGATGATGAGTCCGGCGATCGTCGCCCTGCCCTTCAAGATCATGCTCTTCGTGCTGGTCGACGGCTGGAACCTGCTGATCGGCTCGCTGGTCCAGAGCTTCGGATAGGACTTCGCCATGACTCCGACCACCGTCATCGACCTCGGCCGCCAGGCCCTCGAACTCGCGCTGCTGGTATCGGCGCCGCTGTTCATCGCCGCGCTGGTCACCGGCCTCATCGTGTCGATCTTCCAGGCCGCCACCCAGATCAACGAGCAGACGCTGTCCTTCGTGCCCAAGCTGATCGCCACCTTCATCACCCTGGTGCTCGCCGGGCCATGGATGATCACGATGATGACCGACTTCATCCGGCGCCTGTTCGAGAACAT
>SSSX01000019.1 GCA_015657735.1 Zoogloeaceae bacterium | reverse complement strand
GCTCGGCACCAGCGGCAACTTCGAGGCGATCGTCTTCGGCATCCTGATGGTGATCGTCCTGCAGCGCGCCCGCGACGGGCTGTGGCCGCTCTTGCGCCGGCTCGTGCCGGCCGGCCCGCGGCGGCGGCAGATCGACCCGGCGGCCGAAACCTTGCCGCGCCGCACCCTGCCCCAGCCGGGCGAGCGCATCCTCGAAGCGAAGAACGTGACCCGCAAGTTCGGCGGCCTGGTCGCCAACAACGACATGAGCCTCGAGGTGAAAGCCGGCGAGATCCTCGCGCTGATCGGCCCCAACGGCGCCGGCAAGAGCACCATGTTCAACCAGCTCTCCGGCGTCGATACCCCCACGTCGGGCGAAGTGCTGTTCCTCGGCAAACCGGTGGCCGGCCACGACTCGCGCGAGATCGCCCGCATGGGCATGAGCCGCAGCTTCCAGCACGTCAAGCTGCTGCCGGCGATGAGCGTCCTCGAAAACGTCGCCATCGGCGCCCACCTGCGCGGCGGCCGCGGCGTGATCAGCGCCGCCTGGCGCCAGGACCGCAGCGAGGAAGCCCGCCTGCTCAAGGAAGCCGCCCGCCAGATCGAGCGGGTCGGCCTCGGCGAGCACATGTACGACGAAGCCGGCAGCCTGGCGCTGGGTCAGCAGCGCATCCTCGAGATCGCCCGCGCGCTGTGCTCCGACCCCTGCCTGCTGCTGCTCGACGAACCGGCGGCCGGCCTGCGCATGAAGGAAAAGCAGGCCCTCGGCGAACTGCTCCGCAAACTGCGCGCCGAAGGCATGGCAATCCTGGTCGTCGAGCACGACATGGACTTCGTGATGGGGCTGGTGGACCGGGTGGTGGTGATGGAATTCGGCCAGAAGATCGCCGAAGGCCTGCCGGAAGAGGTCCAGAAAGACCCGGCGGTGCTCGAAGCCTACCTCGGAGGTGTGTGAGATGACGACCCCCACGCTCACTTTGTTCGCGCAGGCTTGGCTTTGCACAGCCAAGCCGTTCGGAAGGCACAGCGCGCTGCGCTGCGAAACCCCTTCCTCACCCCCCCACGGGGGCGCAGGCCTCCCTTGGGGCGGCCCGGCAGGAGGCCTGTGATGCCAGCCAACGTACTCGAAGTAAAGAACCTGTCGGTTGCCTACGGCAAGGTCGAAGCGGTCAGCAATGTGAACCTCGCGGTCGGCGAAGGCAAGATCGTCACCGTCATCGGCCCCAACGGCGCCGGCAAGACGACGACCCTGTCGGCGATCATGGGCCTCCTGCCGTCGCGCGGCGAAGTGGCCTTCGACGGCAGCATCGAGCAGGTGCCGGAAGTCGAGCGGATGGTCGTGCGCGGCATGAATCTGGTGCCCGAAAAGCGCGAACTGTTCGGCTCGATGAGCATCGAGGACAACCTGCTGCTCGGCGCCTTCCAGCGCCACCGCGGC
>SSSX01000861.1 GCA_015657735.1 Zoogloeaceae bacterium | reverse complement strand
GCCGATGATCAGTCCGCCGACGATGGCGCCGGGAACCGAGGTGAAGCCGCCGAGGATCAATACCGGCAGCGCCTTGAGGGCGGTGAAGGTGAGCGCGAACTGCACGCCGTTGCGGGCGCCCCAGATCATGCCGGCGACGAGAGCGACGAAGCCGGCGACGGCCCACACCACGCGCCAGATCGTCTGCAGCGGAATGCCGATCGACAATGCCGCCTGATGATCGTCGGCGACGGCCCGCAGGGCGCGCCCGACCTTGGTGTATTGGAACAGCACCGCCAGCAGACCGACCAGCGCCGCCGCGACACCGGCGGCGAAGAGATCGAACTTCGAGATGCCGATGCCGTAATCGTCCATCAGCCAGCCGATCGGCTCGTCGACGATGCCCAGATCGAGACCGCGCACCGTGGCGCCCCAGGTCATCTGCGCGATGCCTTCGATCACGTAGGTGAGGCCGATGGTGGCCATGAACAGCGTGATGTGCGGCTGATTGACCAATGGCCGCAGCACCACGCGTTCGGTGAGGATGCCGAGCAGGATCATCGCCCCGAAGGCCAGGATGAAGGCCAGCCAGAACACCGCGCTGCTGTCCGCTTCCAGGCCCAGCCAGCCGGGCAGCTTCTCCTGGAAGCCGACGAAGGTCAGCGCGGCGAAGAAGACCATCGCGCCCTGCGCGAAGTTGAATACGCCCGATGCCTTGTAGATCAGCACGAAACCGAGGGCGACCAGCGCGTACATCACCCCCGACAACAAGCCGCCGAGCAGAACCTCGATGAAGAATTGCATGTTTTTGCTCTCTATCTGTAGGGGCGAAACGCTTCGCCCTTGCACTGTGCCGCGCGTCGCTCAGGCGGGCGTAACGGGTCGCCCCTGCGCGCGCGGCCCCGACGGCTAATGCGAGGTGCCCAGGTATGCCTTGATCACGTCCGGATTGTTCTTCACTTCGTCCGGCGCGCCGTCGCCGATCTTCTTGCCATAGTCGAGCACCACGACGCGATCGGAGATGTCCATCACCACCCCCATGTCGTGCTCGATGAGGACGATGGTGGTGCCG
>SSSX01000860.1 GCA_015657735.1 Zoogloeaceae bacterium | reverse complement strand
CGTCGGCCACGGCCGCGGCGCGGCCTACGGCGCGTCGCTGGCCGACGTGCTCGATTACGCCGGTTTCGAGGTCACCCGCGAGTACTACATCAACGACGCCGGACGGCAGATGGACATCCTCGCGCTGTCCACCTGGCTGCGTTATCTGGCCGGCTTCGGCATCGCCATCCCCTTCCCGCCCAACGCCTATCAGGGCGACTACGTGAAGGACATGGCGGCGCAGATCACCGAATCCCACGGCGAGCGCTTCGCCAAGGTGTCCGCCGCCGACGTGCTGGACGGCGCCCCGTCCGTCGAGGCCGACAAGGAAGGCCACCTCGACGTGCTGATCGCCAACGCCAAGCGCCTGCTCGGTTCCGACTACGCCTGGGTGCATGGCTTTGCGCTGACCGAGCAGCTCGGCGACGGCCGCGAGGATCTCGAGGAGTTCGGCGTCACCTTCGACAAGTGGTTCTCCGAGCGCTCGCTGTTCGACACCGGCCTCGTCGAGAAGGCCGTCGCCGAACTCGAGGCGCGCGGCCACCTCTACGAACAGGACGGCGCCAAGTGGTTCCGCTCGACGGCCTTCGGCGACGAGAAGGACCGCGTCGTGCAGCGCGAGAACGGCCTGTTCACCTATTTCGCCTCCGACATCGCCTACCACGCCAACAAGTACGAGCGCGGCTTCGACCGCATCATCGACATCTGGGGCGCCGACCACCACGGCTACATCCCGCGCGTGAAGGGCGCCCTCGAAGCGCTCGGCCTGCCGCCCGCCAAGCTCGACGTGGCGCTGGTGCAGTTCGCGGTGCTGTACCGCAACGGCCAGAAGGCGGCGATGTCCACCCGCTCCGGCGAGTTCGTCACGCTGCGCGAACTGCGCAAGGAAGTCGGCAACGACGCCTGCCGCTTCTTTTACGTGCTGCGCAAGGCCGACCAGCATCTCGATTTCGACCTCGACCTGGCCAAGAGCCAGAGCAACGAGAACCCGGTGTATTACATCCAGTACGCCCACGCCCGCCTGAGTTCGGTGCTGGGGCAGTGGAACGGCGTCGCCGCCGATCTGGCCGAAGCCGATCTGGCCCGCCTCGACAGCGAGCGCGAGCTGGCCCTGTGCGCGCGCCTCACCGCCTTCCCTGAAATCGTCCAGAGCGCCGCCGCCGACTACGCGCCGCACCAGATCGCCTTCTACCTCAAGGATCTGGCCGGCGAGTTCCACAGCTACTACAACGCCGAACGCATGCTGGTGGACGACGAAGGTCTCAAGCTCGCCCGCCTGGCGCTGGCCGCCGCGATCCGCCAGGTGCTCCGCAACGGCCTCGGGCTGCTCGGTGTCGCCGCTCCCGATTCGATGTAATTCCGGACCCGTTTTTCATGAGTCGCGATACCAAGCCCCGTCTGCAAACCTCAAAACCCAGATCGGGCAGCCGGGGCGGAACCCTGATCGGCATCTTCGTCGGCCTGATCCTCGGTGCGCTGGTGGCGGCCGGCATCGCCCTGTATTTCACGGCCGCCTCTCCGTTCCAGAAGCCCAAACAACAGGACGAGCGGGTCGTCGTGGTGCCGCCTCCGCCCCGGCCGCAAACCGGCGAACCCATCGCGCTGCCCGGCAAGGCCGGTGACAAGCCGGTCGAAAAGCCGCGCTTCGACTTCTACAACGTGCTGCCGAAGGGCTCCGACGCGCTGCCGGCACCGAGCAAGCCCGAGGAAACCACCGAGGTCGTCAAGGCCGACAAGCCGGCCAAGACCGACAAACCGGTGAAGGCCGAAGGCGACGCCAGGGGCGACAAGACCAAGCCCGACGACGCCGAGCGCGCCCGGGCCGAAGCGGCCCTGCTCGACAAGCCGGCGGTTCCCGAGAAGTTCTACCTGCAGGCCGGCGCCTTCGAGGATCCGTCCGAGGCCGACAACCTGAAGGCGCGACTCGCGCTGATGGGCGTCGAGGCCAGCGTGCAGAAGGTCGAGGTGCCCGACAAGGGCACGCTGCACCGCGTCCGCACTGGCCCCTACCTCGGTCAGGAAGCCATGACCAAGGCGCGCGACAGTCTGACCGCCAGCGGCATCGGCACCGCCGTCATCAAGATCAAGCCGAAGGAACCAAAACCTGCCACGGCCCCTCAATGATTCCTTTGCGATTGAAGGAGAAGAAGCAAATGCAGCGTCGTGATGTACTGAAACAGCTTTCGGCCCTCGCGGCGCTCGGCGGCGTCGGCCTGCCGGCCTGGTCGCAGGCGGGTGGCAAGGGTTTCGAGCTTGTTTCGCCGCCCCAGCCGACCGAGGTCAAGGGGAAGATCGAAATACTGGAGTTCTTCCACTACGGCTGCCCCCATTGCCGCGCTTTCGACCCGCTGCTCGAAATGTGGATCAAGAAGCAGGCCGCCGACGTGGCTTTCCACCGCGTGCCGGTCATGTGGGGCAACCCGCAACTGGTCGGCCTCGCCAAGCTGCACTTGACCCTCGAAGCCACCGGCGATCTGGTCCGCCTGCACAGCCAGGTCTTCGACGCGGTGCAGTCCGATAAATTGCCGCTGCACACCGAAGCCGGCGCCCAGGAGTGGGCAGTGAAGAAGGGCATCGACGCCAAGAAGTTCGCCGACGCCTACCGCTCCTTCAACGTCAACGTACGCCTGAAGCGCGCCGAGGAGCTCGCCCGCGCCTACCGGGTCGACGGTGTGCCGACGCTGATCGTCGATGGCAAGTACCGCACCTCCGGCTCCATCGCCGGCACCCACGAGGCGGCGCTGAAGGCCGTCGACCAACTGCTCGTCACGATCCGCGGCGAGCCGGGCCGCAAGTAAGGGCGCGCGCGGGAAGCGGTGCCTGGTCGCCGCTTCCGCCGTGCCGGCGTGCCGTTCTTCCTGATTCCTTGCCGATGTCCGAGCGTGTCTTCATCACCGGTGCGTCGAGCGGCATCGGCGCCGCGCTGGCCCGCCATTACGCGGCCCGCGGGGCTGTGCTGGGGCTGGTGGCGCGCCGCCGCGGCGCCCTTGAGGCGCTGCTCGCCACGCTGCCCGGCGAGCATGCGGCCTACCCGGCCGACGTCGCCGACGGTGAGGCGTTGCGCCACGCGGCGGCCGACTTCACGGCCCGCTTCGGGGTGCCCGATGTGGTGGTCGCCAATGCCGGCGTGTCGGTCGGCACGCTCACCGAAGAAGCCGGCGACCTGCGCGCCTTCGAGCGGGTGATGCGTACCAATGTGCTCGGCATGGTGGCGAGCTTCCAGCCCTTCGTTGCGCCGATGCGCGCCCGCGGCAGCGGCCGGCTGGTCGGCATCGCGTCGGTGGCGGGGATTCGCGGCCTGCCGGGAGCAGGGGCGTACAGCGCGTCGAAGGCGGCGGCGATCGCCTACCTCGAGAGCCTGCGGGTCGAGCTGCATGGCAGCGGCG
>SSSX01000140.1 GCA_015657735.1 Zoogloeaceae bacterium | reverse complement strand
GAAGCTGCGGAGTCGGGACATGGCGGTGGACGCGAGGAGGCCGAAGCGCCGTAGCTTAGCGGGCTTCGGCCTCTTGTCGCAATGCAGCAGCGGGGGGTGCGGGTCAGCGCGGGAAGTACATCTTGTCCTTCTGCAGTTTGTAGGTCCACGGCAGGCCGGCGTTCTTCCAGCCATTGACGCTGCGCTGGCCGGCCTTGGGGCCATCCTTGGCGGCGTCGCCCTCGAAGCCTTCGACGATGCTGTACACCTGGGTGTAGCCGGCGCCGGCGAGGAGGTCGGCGGCACGGGCGCTGCGGTCGCCGGAGCGGCAGATCAGGATCACCCGGTCGGCCTTGGTGAGGCCCTTGGCCTTCAGGCGGGATTCGGTTTCGGACAGGAAATCGCTGTTGGGCATCAGCTGGTACATGCCGCGGCGCTCGTCCCAGTCGGTCATCAGCTCCTGGTGTTCCATGTAGGGCACGAGGGCGTCCACCGGCGTGGCCATGCCGACGTACATGGCTTCGGCGCGGGTGCGCACGTCGAGGAACAGGGTCCGCGACGCGTCGTTGCGGACGATGTCGTAGGCGTCCTGCGGCGTGAGGTAGAGCTGCAGACGGCTGCGCTTGAGTTCCGGCACGCTGGCGGCATCGACGCCGGCGTGGCCGGGCAGCGGCAGACCGAGGGCAAACAGCGCGAGCATGGCGCCGGCGGCAAAATGTTTCATACTTCCTCCACAGGGTTTGTTCGATTCAACCTCCGGAGAGGCTGTTCATGAAAGCAAGGATTGGCATTGTGCTGCTTGCCGGCCTGAGCGGATTGCTGGTCGGCAGCGCGCGGGCCGGCGATGTGGCGGCCGGCGAAAAACTGGTCGCCGACAAGGATTGCGCGGCCTGTCATCAGCGCCTGATCGGCGGTGACGGGAGCAGGCTGTACACCCGCCCGGACCGCAAGGTGACGAGTCTGGCCAAGCTGGCCGCCCAGGTCAGCTTCTGCAGCACCCAGCTCAAGACCGGCTGGTTCCCCGAAGAGGAGGACGACGTGGTCGCCTGGCTCAATCACCGTTATTACCATTTCAAGTAAGCCCCGGGGCGCATTTTCTGCGCTCATGGCCGTTCCAGCCCCTGCAGCACCCGCTTTTCCAGGTAGCCGCCATACAGCCCGACGCTGTCGCCACCGGGCAGGGCCTCGGCGCGGGGCTGGCCGGCGGCGTCGAGGAACAGCACGGTGGGGGCGAACTTCACGTTGTAGCGGCGGGCGACGTCGGCGTGGGTGGCCCGGCTGCCGTCGAAGTCGGTGAGCGGACGCGGGCTGCCGATGGCGACTTCGCGGATGCGCACGCGCTCGCCAAAGCGCGGGTCGTCGCGCAGGGCCGGCAGGTAGGCATCGCGGATGGCGACGCAGTAGGCGCAGTCGGGCAGGCTGAACAGGACCACGTAAAGCAGGTCGCCGCGCCCCGCTTCGTGGAGCGTGGACGCCAGCGGGCCGCGGGCGAGGGCCGGGCCGCCGGCGATCAGCAGCGTCGCCAGGCAGAGGCGCAGCAGGGCTTTCATCGCCTCATCGGGCCAGCGATTCCCGTTCGAGGAGCAGGTAGGTGCCGTAGGCGTTGATGCGGTTGGCGGCCTCGAAGGCGGGCAGGCCGCTGAAACGCTGCCAGTCGGTACGCGCATAGGCTTCGTCGAAGGGCTGCATCTCGTCGACGGCCTTGCCCATCTGTTCGCGCAGGTAAAGCAGATAGTCGCGGGTCAGGGTCAGGTCGGCGGCGGCGTCGGTGGAGTGGCGGCCGTGGCCGGTGACGAGGATCTTCGGCCGCCGGGCGGCGAGGCGGTCGATGGCGGCCAGCCAGCGGCGGCTGTCGGCGCTGCCGACGAAGGGGATGCGGCCGGCGAACAGAAGGTCGCCGCAGAACACGACGCCGTCCTCGTCGACGCTGATCGTCAGGTCTTCGGGCGAGTGGGCCGGGCCGACGACGTCGATGCGAAAGTGCACGCCGCCGTCCTCGAAGCGGCTGTCGCCGTCGAGCCAGCGGTCGGGCTCGACGAGGCGGGTGTGCTCGTCGACCCACGGGAAGAGATCCTGCCGGCGCTGGGCGAGGCGGGCGGCGGCCTCGCCGCTGGTGAAGTAGTCCTGCCCGGCGCGCTGGGCCCACACCTCGGCACCCGCGGCCTTGAAGGCCGGCAGGCCGTAGAAGTGGTCGGCGTGGTAGTGGGTGAGGATGACGCGGCGGACCGGCTTGTCGGTGATCCGGCGGATTGCCGCCAGCAGCGCTTCGCCCAGCGGCGGGGTGCCGAGGGCGTCGATGACGATCACGCTGTCGGCGGTCACGACGAAGCCGGCGTTGCTGTTGAAACCCCGGTTGGCCCCCGAGGCCATGCCGGCGTCGCCGAGGACGTACCAGGCGTGTTCGGAGACGCGGATCGGCGTGAGTTCCTGGGCCGCGGCCAGCCCCGGCAGCAGGCACACGAGGGCGACGATGGCGGCACGCAGCCAGCGCGGGAGAGGGACGGCGGGGCGGGTGGTCATCGTCGTCTCCGTGGCGCTCAGGTCATGCCGGGATTGCCGGCCATGCCCTTCAGCGTGGGCAGGTTGAGGGCGCGCGGGCGGATCACCTTCTGGCCCTTGAGGTAGCGGGCGACCAGATCCCACACCGCTTCGCCGCCGGCGTTCCGGGCCTCTTCCGACACCGGCGCCCAGCCGGCGACCTTGTAGGTCTTGCCGGCGTCGAGCGGCTTGCCGTGGAGGCGCATGTCGGTGATGCGCCGGCCCATCGCCGCATTGGGGTCGCAGGCGTACTGCAGGCCGCCGACGCGCACCATGTCGCCGCCCTGCTGGTAGTAGGGGTCGGGGTTGAAGAGGTTGTCGCAGACGTCTTCGAGCACGGTCTTGATCTGCTCGCCGCTCATCATCGTCAGCGTGGTCCACGGGTAGGTGATGGCGGTCTGGTCGAGCAGGTGTTCCATCCGGATGGTGTCGCCGGGCAGCAGCGAGGTGCCCCAGCGGAAGCCGGGCGAGAAGGCGATCTCGGCGTTCTTCTCGGCGAGCAGGGCGTCGAGGATGAGCTGGTCCCAGGCGCCGTTGAAGTTGCCGCGGCGGTACAGCAGGCCCTCGCTGACGGCGAGCTTCTCGGCGAGCCGGCCTTCGAACGGGGCGCGCATCTTGTTGATGAGGGCCGCCATCGCCGGGTCGGCGGGGATCAGGTTGGCGAACACCGGCAGCAGTTTGTAGCGGAAGTCGGTGACCTTGCCGCCTTTGACTTCGAGGTCGAGCACGCCGAGGTATTTGCCGTTGGAGCCGGCGTTGGTGACGAGGGTCCGGCCGCCGGCATTGCTCACCACCACCGGGGCCGGCACGCCGTCGTGGGTGTGGCCGCCGAGGATGGCGTCGACGCCGCGCACCCGGCTGGCCATCTTCAGGTCGACGTCCATGCCGTTGTGGGACAGCACGACGACCACCTGGGCGCCGGCGGCACGGGCTTCGTCGACGACTTTCTGCAGGTTGTCGTCCTGGATGCCGTAGCTCCAGTTGGGCACCTGCCAGCGCGGGTTGGCGATCGGGGTGTAGGGGAAGGCCTGGCCGACGATGGCCACCGGCACGCCGTTGATGTTGCGGATCACGTAGGGCTTGAACACCGGGTCGCCGAAATCGGCTGTCTTGATGTTCTGGGCGACGATGTCGACGTGGCCCTTGAAATCCTTGTCCTCGATTTCCTTGACCCGCGCTTCGCCGTAAGTGGCTTCCCAGTGCAGGGTCATGACGTCCACGCCGAGCAGCTTGCAGGCGTCGACCATGTCCTGGGCGCCGGTCCACAGGCTGAGGCCGGAGCCCTGCCAGGTGTCGCCGCCGTCGAGCAGCAGCGCGCCGGGGCGGCCGGCCTTGAGCTGTTTGATCAGCGTGGCGAGGTGGGCGAAACCGCCGACCTTGCCGTAGGTTCGGGCGGCCTTGACGAAGTCGAGGCAGGTGAAGGCGTGGGCCTCGGCGCTGCCGGGGCGGATGCCGAAGTGGCGCAGCAGGTGTTCGCCGACCAGATGCGGCACCTGGCCGGCCATCGGGCCGATGCCGAGGTTCACGTCCGGCTCGCGGAAGTGGATCGGCCGCAGCTGGGCGTGGCAGTCGGTCATGTGCAGCAGGCTGACCTGCCCGAAGCGCGGCAGCGCGTACATGCGGGCGGCGGCCTGCGCCGCCGCGGCGGGGTCGCTGTGCAGGGCCAGGCCGCCGGCCGCGGCGACGGCCAGCACCTGAAGGAAATCCCGGCGGTTCATGGACATGCGGTGGTCTCCGTGCGGTGGTCCGGCTCAGTCAGTCCTGGTTCACCGGCGATGCCGGGTCGACGAGGAAGGCGACGAGGTGGGTGATCTGCTCGGGCGTCAGCCAGTTGTGCAGGCCGAAGCGCGGCATGTTGGAGCAGGCGGTGAAGGCGTTGGAGTTGTACACCTTGTCGTAGACGTACTTGATGACGTCGTCGCCGCTGCCGCGCAGCTTGCCGAAGTGCCGCAGGCTGGGGCCGATGGTGCCGAAGGCGACTTCCTTCGGCGCCAGCTGGTGGCAGGCGTAGCAGTTGCCACCGCGCAGGCGCCCGGGCGGGTCGGGCTGGATGAAGCCGATGTGGCCGCCGGTGCCGACCGCGGCGAGCTTCTCGCCTTCCTTCCAGTCGCCGATCAGCTTGCCGTCGACGGGATAGCGGATCGTGGCCTGCTGGGCCTTTTCGATCTGCGCGCGCACTTTGGGCGGCGGGCTGTCCTTGTGCTGGCTGCACAGGCGCATGGCCTCGTCCTGGTCGAGGCGGGTCATCCAGTATTTCGGGTTGTCGGCGCGAAAGCCGCTGCGGAAAACCTGCTCGGCCTGCGCGGCGATGGGTTCGGCGGCGTGGCTGCCGAAGCCGGCGAGGGCGAGGAGGGCGGCGAGGACGGAGGCGATGAGGGGCTGCTTCATGGTCGTCTCCGGGTCAGCGCTTGATGCCGGGGGTCTGCATCACGGTGCCGCTGGCGGTCTTCTGCAGGAAGACTTCCAGCGCGACGATGGAGTCGGCGAGATACTTGGGTTCGGGCCAGCGGGCCTGGCGCATGCAGTCGATCAGGCGGCGCTGCATGGTCCACACCGCGCCCTGCGAGACGCGGTACGAGGGCCAGTTGCCCATCGCCGCGCCAGCGCCGGCCTGGGTGGTGAGTTTGCCGAGTTCCTGCAGGCGGATGCGCTTGCCTTCCTGGCCGTGGCAGATGGCGCAGGAGAAATCCTGTGGGCCGCTGCGGCGGTAGAAGATGTATTCGCCGATCTTGGCCATGCGGGCTTCTTCGGGATGGCGGGCCGGCACGTCGATCTTCGCGCCGTTGGAACGGCCGCCGATGTAGGTGACCAGCGCCTCGATGTCCGATTCCTGGCCGGGCTTCGAGTACCAGTTCCTAGTGACGTCCTCTTCGCGGAAGCCCTGCAGGGTGACCATGCAGTGCACCACGCGGGATTCGGCGTCCATCACCTTTCTGGTGTCGGCAAAGTAGCGCGGCAGCCGGGCGTAGGCGCCGTCGAGCGCGCCGGGGCCGAGGCCCAGGTCGCACTGCTCGAGGCTGACCTTGTTCGGCCCGCGCGGCTTCTTCCACAGTTCCTCGCCCTTGGCTTCGAGCAGTTCGGCCGGATTGCCTTCGGCCAGCATCTCGCGGTAGCGGGCGATCTCGTCCATCGTCGAGCCCTCGGCGAGCGCCGCGCCGGCGAGGCCGAACGCCGCTGCGGCAACCACTGCGTGCAGTCTTGCGTGCATCTGTCTTCCTCCGTTGTCGGGGTGTCCCGGCCGCCTTGGGGCGGTCTTGTGCGGGCGCTGCCGGGCGACGCCGTCCGCCCGGCAGCGCTCAGGCGATCTGGACTTCGTCGGTGCGTTTGTCGCCCTTGCTGTCCACCCAGCTCACCGACAGCTTGTCGCCCTTGGCGCCGCCCTTGAACTTGAAGGCGAGATAGGGATTTTTCGACACCGCGGTGCCGAACTGGGCGGCCAGTACCTGCCGGCCGTTGTGTTCGGCGCTCACCTCGGTGATGAAATGGGCCGGCACCAGGTTGCCGGACGAGTCCTTGCGCTGGCCGGTTTCCATTTCGTGGCTCATCAGCACCTTGACTTCGGTGATGCCGTCCTTCGCGCTGGCGCGAATCTTCATCGGATCTGCCATTTCGATTCCTTTCGTTGATGATGCGCCGTGCTCAGCCGCCGCAGCCGCCCAGCGTGACCTTGATTTCCTTCTTCGCCATGAAGAACTTGCCACCGGCCCTGACCAGCGCGTAGACGTCGGAGGTCTGGCCCATCTTGACGCGGGTCTGCACGCCCGGCTCGGTGCCGGCCGGCAGCGTGAAACTGGCGGCCAGCGGATTGGGGTTCTTCTCGACGAGGATCGCGATGGCCTCGACGCCGGCCAGCGTCGATATCACGCCGACCGGCACCACGGCGCCGTTCTCGGCGATGTCCGGGGCGGTGAGCTGCACCTCGGCGGCGCTGGCCGGCGCGCCGGCGCCGAGGGCCTTCAGGGTGTCCTCGATGTTCTTCGCGTCGAAGGCGGCCTTGTTCCATTCGGCGCGCGCCTCGCCCGGGGTGATCAGGCCGGCGGCCGCCAGCAGGCCGAACAGGCCGAGGCCGCCGCCGGCCTTCAGAACTTCACGGCGTTGATGGTTCATGTGTGTCTCTCCTTGGTTGATCTCGACTTACTGCGCCTTGGCGCCGGACAGGATCCACCTGACGAGGCGACGGATGTCGTCGTCCTTCAGCTGGTTCTGCGGCGGCATCGGGAGCGAACCCCACACCCCCTGGCCGCCGGCCTTGAGCTTGGCGGCGAGCCTGGCTTCGGCGTCGGCCTGGCCCTTGTACTTCGCGGCCACGTCGTTGTAGCCCGGCCCGACGATCTTGCCGGCGACGCCGTGGCAGGCCATGCAGCCGCTGTCGGCGGCGAGCTTGGTGGCGGCGGCGTTGTCGCTCGGTGCGGCGGCCCGGGCTTCGGTTGCGGCCTTGCCGCCGGTGTCCTTGCCGCGCACCGGGCCGACCGGCCGGTTCTGCTCGGCGAGGTTGCCGTGGGCGGTTTCGGCGTAGCCCGGCAGCAGCGACGCGACCTGCACCTCGCTCTTGCAGCGGCTCATGCAGGCGCTGTTCTTCACGTCGGGCTTGCCGCCGTTGCCGATGCCGCCCTGCGCCGCGGCGGCGCCCGGCCACAGGCCGTGGTCGGTGCTCATGCCCTTGCGGTTGGGCATGCGGGCCTGGACGTCGGCGATGTTCCTGTCGCTGAGCACGAAGTCGGCCGGCACGATCTCGGCCTGATTGAGGAGGTAGGCCAGCAGCCCGAACACCTCGTCGTTGGTCAGCGACTTGGGGGCGGTGAGCGGCATCGCGCGGTTGATGTAATCGAACAGCGTGGACACCGTGGCGACCTTCATGATCGCCGTGCGCTGGGGGGCGTCGCCCTTGACCAGCGACAGCACGTGGCCGGTCCGGATGTCGTCCCGGGTGGTGCCGCCGATCAGCGGGGTATGCACCTCGTTGGATTCGCCGAAGCTGCCGTGGCACGACGTGCACTTGGCTTCCCAGGTTTCCTCGCCCTGGGCGACGCTGCCGCTGCCGGGGCGCAGGCCCTTGAAATCGGGCCGCACGTCGATGTCCCAGGCGCGGATTTCGGCCGGCAGCGCCGGGCGGCCGACGCCGGTGTAGCGGCCGTCGGCCAGCGTGCCCGCCGCGGCCACGGCGAGCGTGACGGCGATCAGCGTCTCAGAGAACCTGGACATTGCTCACCTCCCCGCTTTCGGCCACCTTCCACGACTGGATGGCGTTGTTGTGGTAGATCGACTTGGTGCCGCGCACCGCGCGCAGCTGGCCGTAGGACGGCTGGACGTAACCGGTGTCGTCCATCGCGCGGGACTGCAGGATGGCCGGCTTGCCGTCCCACAGCCAGTCGATGTTGAAGCGGGTCAGGCATTTGGAATTGACCGGCCCGTCGACGCGGGCCGGGCGCCAGTTGACGCCGCCGTCGGTGGACACGTCGACGCGCTTGACCTTGCCGCGCCCCGACCAGGCGAGGCCGGAGACGTTGTAGAAACCCTTGTCGAGGAGGATCTGGCCGCCCGACGGGGTGGTGATCACCGACTTGCATTCCTGGGTCGAGGTGTACTGGCGGTGCTGGCCGTCGGGCAGCAGGTCGATGTAGTGGATCGCCTCGTCCTTGGTCGCCCAGGGTTTGTCGCCGACCTCGATGCGGCGCAGCCATTTCACCCAGCTGACGCCTTGCACGCCGGGCACCACGAGACGCAGCGGGTAGCCGTTTTCGGGGCGCAGCATCTCGCCGTTCTGGCCGTAGGCGACCAGCACTTCGTCCGACTGCACCAGTTCGATGGGGATCGTGCGGGTCATCGACGCGCCGTCGGCGCCCTCGGCGAGCACGTACCTTGCCTTTTTCCAGTCGACGCCGCAGTCTTCGAGGATCAGCCGCAGCGGTACGCCGGTGAATTCCGAGCAGGACAGCATGCCGTGGCTGTACTGCACCGTGGGTACCGCCACGTTGCCCCATTCCATGCCGGTGTTGGCGCCGCACTCGATGAAATGCAGGCGCGACACCGGCGGCAGGCGCAGGATGTCGTCGACGGTGTAGACCTTGGGCTGGCGGACGAAGCCGTCGTCGGTGCCGTGCACCATCAGGCGGTGCCTGGACGGATCGATGTCGCTCCAGCCCTGGTGGTGGCGCTCGAAGTGCAGGCCCGACGGGGTGATGATGCCGAACAGGCCCTGCAGCGGGGTGAACGCCACCGACACCTGCGGCATGCGGGTCAGGCCCGGCGACACGCGACGCTGCAGCCCTTTTTCGTATTGCGACGGCAGGCCGTAGGGGCGGGCGGCGACGGGTTGGCCGAGGCTGGTGGTCCACGGCGGCAGGGTCAGGATGTGGGGGTCGCCGTCGGCGGCGCGGGCCACGGCGGGCGCGGCGACGGCGGCGGAGGCGGTGATCAGCGCCGTGCGCAGGAAATCGCGCCGGCCGTCGTTGACCGCGGCGATGTCCGCGTCGGTCAGGAAGTGCTCGGGCGCCGGACGAACCTGCCCGCGCCGGGTTGGCCAGTCTGCCATGGATGTCTCGTCCTCGTTCCAGGTGGCGATGTCAGGGGAGGCGGCGTCTTGTGCACCGTGGGGAATTTTCTCCCTTGATCTGGAGCAATCTATAACCATAATCTAATATAGTCAATTGCTTATATTGTTGCGGTGCACGACGCGCAGGCGCCGGGAAACGTCGCGACACGAGATGCCCGCAGAGGCGTCGAAGCAGCTTGCCCGGGCCGGCTGCGCCGGAGAACAATTAAAAGAAGTAGGTCCGATCGTTTGCCGCTTCGGCGGAACCAAGGAGGAGACGTGATGAAATTGCTTCGATGGACGACTGCCGCGTGCCTGCTCGGCGCGGCCGGCCTGGCCCACGCTGCCGGCCAGCCCGATCCGAACCTGGCGCGCAACCTGGCCGCCACCTGCGCCAACTGTCACGGGACCAACGGCCACGCAGTGCCCGGTTCGGGCAGCGAGGCGCTGGCCGGCACCGACAAGGACAAGCTGCTGCAGAAACTGCGCGACTTCCGTTCCGGCGCCAAGCCGGCGACGATCATGCACCAGATCTCGAAGGGGTATACCGAGGCGCAACTCGAACTGGTCGCGGCGTATTTCGCCGCCCAGAAGTGAGGGGGGAGGCGCACATGCACAATCGACGCGATTTTCTGAAGACGGCGGCGCTGGCCGGCGGTGCGCTGGCGGCGCCGCTGCTCGGCGGCTGCGCGATGGGCGCCCGCCCGCGCGGCCACGTGGTGGTGGTGGGCGGCGGCTATGGCGGCGCGACGGCGGCCAAGTATCTGCGCATGTGGAGCGAGCGGGGCGTGGATGTGACCCTCGTCGAGCGCAATCCGCAGTTCATCTCGTGCCCGATCTCCAATCTGGTGATCGGCGGCGACAAGACGATGGCCGACATCACGATGGGCTACGCGGGGCTGCGCGACACCTGGGGTGTCAAGGTGCTGCAGGACAGCGTCACCGCCATCGACGCCGCCGGCCGCACCGTGAAGCTGGCGTCGGGCGGCGAACTGCGCTACGACCGGCTGGTGCTGTCGCCGGGCATCGAGTTCATGTTCGAGCAGGTGCCGGGGCTGGAAACCGAGGCGGCGCGGGCGACGCTGCTGCACGCCTGGAAGGCCGGCGTCCAGACCGTCGCGCTGCGCAAGCAGCTCGAGGACATGCCGGACGGCGGCGTGTATGCGCTGGCGATCCCGAAGGCGCCCTACCGCTGCCCGCCGGGGCCCTACGAGCGGGCCTGCCTGGTGGCCAACTACCTGAAGCGCAGCAAGCCGAAATCCAAGGTGCTGGTGCTCGACGCGAATGACGAGATCACCTCGAAGAAGGCGCTGTTCACCAAGGCCTTCGAGAAGTACGCGGGCCTGCTCGAATACCGTCCGGGCAGCGAGCTGCGCGAGGTGGATGCGGCCGGTCGCACGGCGATCCTCGAGTTCGACAAGGTGAAGGCCGACGTGCTGAACGTGGTGCCGCCGCAGCGCGCCGGCGACATCGCGGCACGGTCCGGCCTCAAGCTGATCAACGGCCGCTGGGTGGACATCGACTGGCAGACCTTCGAGTCGGTCAACACGCCGGGCGTGCATGTGCTCGGCGACGCGATCTTCCCGGCGCCGACGATGCCCAAGTCGGGCCACATGGCCAACCAGCACGCCAAGGTGGCGGCGGCGGCGATCCTCAACCTGCTCGCCGGCGAGGCGCCGAACCCGGCGCCGGTGGTGATGAACACCTGCTACAGCTTCGTCGATTCGAAGAACGTCATCCACGTGACGTCGGTGCACCAGTACGACGCCGAGAAAAAGACCGTGCTGCCGGTGCCCGGTTCGGGCGGCGTGTCGGCGGCGGCCAACGAGCTGGAGGGCAAGTACGCGCTGGCCTGGGCCAGGAACATCTGGGCCGACATGCTGGTTTGAGGGGCGGGGATGGCCGCCGGCGGGTGGCCTTCCTGCCGGTGGCCGCCGGGTGCGGCGCTTATTCCAGCGTCGAGATGTAGCTGGCGACGGCTTTGCGTTCGAGCTCGGTCAGTTTCGAGGCGACGGAGTGCATCACCGCGTTGTCGTTGTTGCGCTCGCGGGTGTTGAACTGCTTGAGCTGGTTTTCCAGGTACAGCGCCTGCTGGCCGGCAAGGCGCGGCAGCTGCGGCGTGCCGTGGCCCTTGGCGCCGTGGCAGGAGACGCAGGCGGCGACGCCGGAGAACGGGTTGCCCTTGGTGAAGATGTAGCGTCCGACGCCGGCCAGATCGGCGTCGGACGCTTCGCTGCGGGTGGCCGGTTTCTTCTCGAAGAACTGACCGAGGGCTTTCATTTCGTCGGGGGTCAGATCGGCAACCATGCCGGCCATGGTGTCGCTCTTGCGTTTGCCGCTCTTGAAGTCGCCGAGCTGTTTGGCGATGTAGTCGGCGTGCTGGCTGGCCAGGCGCGGGTAGAGGGCCGAGGCGGCTTCGCCGTCCATGCCGTGGCAGATGAAGCAGCGGCCGCCGACGATCTCCTCGGCGCGCTTGAGGTCGGCGGCGCCGGCCGCACCGGCCAGCGTGGCGGTCAGCGCGATGGCCACGCCGGCGGCCAGGAGTCTGCCTTTCATTGGATGTCTCCCCATGGTGGTAGTCGGTGCAGGAAGACTATCAGAATATGGTAATTCTCTGAAATAGGTCGGGCCGGCTGGCGGCCCGCGCCGCGCTACCCGCGATTCACGGCTCGCGGCGCCGACGGCCGGCAGTCTGCGACGGTACTTCGCCGAACAGTTTGCGGTATTCGATCGAGAAGCGGCCGAGATGGGTGAAGCCCCAGTCGATGGCGATCGACGACACGTTGTGGCTCGAGCGGTCTTCGAGGAGCTGGCGGCGGACCTGCTCGAGACGGTATTTCTTCAGGTAGGCCATCGGGGCGAGGCCGACGTGCTGGCGGAAGGCATCGAACAGCGTCGAGCGGGGCACGCCGGCGGCGGCTTCGATGTCTTCGAGGCGGATGTCGTCCCTGGCGCGGGCGTGCATGAAGTCACGGGCCTTGACGAGGTAGTGGGGCAGCTTGCGGCCGTCGGCCTGCTGCAGTTCGCGGGAGTAGTTGTTGGGCTGCGACAGGATCAGCCCCTTGATCAGCGCCTTTTCCAGATCGGCGGAGAAGGTGCTGTTGGCGTAGAGGTCGCGGGAGTGTTCCATCTCGCCGAGCAGGTGGCGAACCATGCGCCACCAGGCGGCCTGACTGCCGTTGGCGGCGTCCATCGTGGGGTCGAAGACGAGCGGGCGGTCGGCCGGCCGCTGCAGGATTTCCTCGAGCACCTGGCGCATCGCCGGGCGGGTGATGGCGACGAGGATCTTGCGGCAATTGCCGGCGATGGTCAGATCCTGGTTGGTGTCGGGGGAGACCACGACGCCGGTGTCGCGGTCGGACAGCAGCAGACGGCCGCCGGCGGACAGTTCCTGCTCGCCGGCCAGCGGGAGGCTCAGGCTGTAGCTGGTGAGCGGTGTCGCGTCGCGGATGCCGACGGTGACGTCGGTGCCGTATTCGATGACGCCCATCGTCGTCGCCATCGAGCGCAGCACGCTGCCGGCGTGCTGAAACTGCAGCCGGCCGGGCGTCGACACTCTGAGCGAATGGGGGCCGCAGACGGCCGTCATCCACGACAGCGCGCCTTGCGTATCGTGGCGGACGACCTGGATGTCGGGGGAGGCGGCAACGGGGGTTCTCGGCATGGGGGAAACCGGTCACGTGGACGTCGGATTATTGTCCGATCCAATCATAGACCAGCCCGAAGTGTGCGCAAGCGGCGGGTGACGCGAATTCGGGCGCGCCGGAAAAAACGGATAGCGATGGCCGACCGGGCGGATAGTCCGCCGCGGCCGTTGGGAATTTAATGGACCCCGAAGCACAACCTGACAAGAGGGCACACCATGAATACCGAAAAGACCGTTTCCGACTGGCGCGAGTTCGTCAGCGGCTGCCTGGACTTCCGTCCGGCCGATGGCGTGTATCGCATCGCCCGGGACATGTTCACCGAGCCGGAACTGTTCGATCTCGAGATGGAAATGATCTTCGAGAAGAACTGGATCTACGCCTGCCACGAGAGCGAACTGCCGAACCCCGGCGACTACGTGACGATGCGCGCCGGGCGCCAGCCGATGATCATCACCCGCGACGCCGGCGGCGCGCTGAACGCGCTGATCAATGCCTGCCAGCACCGCGGCGCGACGCTGACCCGCAGCTGCAAGGGCCGCGCGAGCACCTTCACCTGTCCGTTCCACGCGTGGACCTACAAGGCCGACGGGCGGCTGCTGACGGTCAAGGCGGGCGACCAGTACGCCGCCGATTTCGACGTCGCCCGGCACAACCTGAAGAAGGCCCGCGTGCAGAGCTACAAGGGTTTCGTGTTCATCAGCCTCGACGTGAGCCGCAGCGATTCGCTGGAAGACTACCTCGGCGACGCCAAGCTCTTCTTCGACATGATGGTGGCGCAATCGCCCACCGGCGAGCTGGAAGTCCTGCCGGGCCGGTCGACCTACACTTACGACGGCAACTGGAAACTGCAGTGCGAGAACGGCCTCGACGGCTATCACGTCAGCACCGTGCATTACAACTACGTGGTGACGGTCAAGCAGCGCCACGACGAGAACGCCAAAAAGGGCGGCGCGGTGAGCAGCACGCTCGACTACAGCAAGCTCGGCGCCGGCGACGCCGAGACCGACGACGGCTGGTTCTCGTTCCGCAATGGCCACAGCCTGCTGTTCTCCGACATGCCCAACCCGGCGGTGCGGCCCGGCTACGCGACGATCATGCCGCGCCTCGTCGAGGCCCACGGCCAGGCGCGGGCCGAGTGGATGATGCACCGGCTGCGCAACCTGAACATCTACCCGAGCCTGTTCTTCATGGACCAGATCAGCTCGCAGCTGCGCATCGTCCGCCCGGTGGCCTGGAACAAGACTGAGATCACCAGCCAGTGCATCGGCGTGAAGGGCGAGTCGGACAAGGACCGCGAGAGCCGCATCCGCCAGTTCGAGGATTTCTTCAACGTCTCGGGCATGGGCACGCCGGACGATCTGGTCGAGTTCCGCGAAGCCCAGCGCGGCTTCCAGGCCCGTCTGGAACGCTGGAGCGACATCTCCCGCGGCTATCACAAGTGGGTTGCCGGACCGACGCCGAACAGCGAAGTGCTGGGCATCGCGCCGGTGCTGACCGGCACCGAATTCACCCAGGAAGGCCTCTACGTCAACCAGCACGGGGCCTGGCAGGCGGCGCTGCTGCAGGGCCTCGACAAGAAGGCGCAGCAACTGCACTGCGCGGAACAGGAGTGAACAGATGAATCCGAACCAGCAATCCGTCGAACAATTCCTCTACCGCATGGCCGAGCTGTGCGACAGCCAGGCCTGGGACGAATACCTCGCGCTGTTCGACGAGCACAGCGAATTCCACGTCCCGCAGTGGGAGTCCGAGCACTGCTACACCACCGACCCGAAGCGCGGCATGTCGCTGATCTACTACGCCAACCGCTCGGGGCTCGAGGACCGGGTGTTCCGCCTGCGCACCGGCCGCTCGGCGGCGTCGACGCCGATGCCGCGCACGCTGCACCAGATCACCAACGTGCGCCTCGCCGAACGGGACGACGGGCAGCTCGAGGTGAAGGCGAACTGGGCCACCTTCCACTACCGGTTCGGCGCTTCCGACCATTTCTACGGACACGCCACCTACCGCCTGCGCGCCGCCGGCGACAGCTGGAAGATCACCCGCAAGCACGTGGTGCTGCTCAACGACACCATCAATTCGGTGCTCGATTTTTACCATCTGTGAGGTGTGGCGGAATTCCGTCGCGGTCGTGAAGAAATTCTTCACGTATTCTCGAGATTGTGGTTTTATTCCTGCGCGGCAGTCCGCTGCCGCGCAGGAGTCCGGCTGCTTGCAATAACGATACGAAATACCGGCGCGCCGCGTGGCGCAGTTCGGCAACACACCAACGGAGACAAGGACATGACCCAACCTCAAGGAGCGCGTGCGTCCCGCAGGGCGCTGGCGGCCGGCGCGATGAGTCTGGCGGCGGTTTTCGGCACTTCTTCGGCTTTTGCCCAGGGCGCGCCGATCAAGGTCGGCCTGATGCTGCCGGCGACCGGCACCTTCGCCGCGCTCGGCACCGCGATTACCAACGGCTTCAAGCTGCACGTCGCGGAGCAGGGCGGCAAGCTGGCCGGCCGCGATGTCGAGTACTACACCGTCGATGACGAATCCGATCCGGCCAAGGCCACCGAAAACGCCAACAAGCTGATCAAGCGCGACAAGGTCGATGTGCTGGTCGGCACCGTCCATTCCGGCGTCGCCCTGGCGATGGCCAAGGTCGCCCGTGAGAACAAGACGCTGCTGATCGTTCCCAACGCCGGCGCCGACGAACTGACCGGCCCGCTGTGCACGCCGACCCTGTTCCGCTCCTCGTTCTCGAACTGGCAGCCGGCCTACGCGATGGG
>SSSX01000859.1 GCA_015657735.1 Zoogloeaceae bacterium | reverse complement strand
GCGCGCATCCTCCCGCCCGGCGCCCACGACGACAGTGAGCACCAGACCGGTGGCAAGAATCACAAGCACATGGATGTTTCGGCCGCCGCCCGCTGGGTCCAGCGCAGCGACGACGGCACGCTGCGCGTGCGCATCGTCGACGGCCACGAAAAACTGGTTGTCGACGTCGCCGCGGTGGACTACGCCAACATCGGTTTCGACGGACGCTGGAGCACCGCCGCCCAACTCCTCGACCCCGAGCAGATCAAGCACATGAAGCCCGTCGCCCGCAGCGCCCCCGCCGGCGCCCGCTGGTACGAAGGCGGCAGCGGAGGCACCCGCGTGCACGTGCTGTGGGACGAAAACGCGCGCTTCCCGCGCCGCATCGAATCGGCCAACAGCGGCGGCAACCGGCGCGCCACCCTCACCGCCACCCGCGAAGCGATGCCCGCCGTCATGCCCTGGGCCGGTCTCGACGGCTACGCCCGCAAGGAATACTCCGACCTGCTCGACTAGCCGCCGCGCGCCCCGACCGGCAGCACCCCGCCCGGCGGCCGGCGCGTACCTGCAGGAGCCTCGCGCCCGCCGCATCCGCCGGCTATCATGCCGCGGCGCTCGTCTCCGCTACCGCCATGCCAGCCAACGACCTGCCCCCCCGCGCCTCCCCGCACAGCTTGATGGAAGACATCCAGGCGCTGCTGATCGGTTGCCTGTTCACCGCCCTCGCCGTCGTCCTCCTGCGCGAAGCCCGGCTGTTGACCGGCGGCACCACCGGGCTGTCCTTCATCCTTTACTACCTGAGCGGCTGGCGTTTCGGCGCGGTGCTGTTCGTCCTCAACCTGCCGTTCTACGTCTTCGGCCTGCGGGCGCTGGGGCTGCGCTTCACCGTCAAGACCTTCTGCGCCATCGGCCTGCTGTCGCTCTACGCCGAACTGCTCCCACAGCTCGTCCGCTTCGAGCGGCTCGACCCGGTTTTCGCGGCGGTCATGGCCGGCTTGCTGGCCGGCATCGGCATCCTGATCCTGATCCGCCACGGCGCCAGCCTCGGCGGCATCGGCGTACTGGCCATCTATCTGCAAAAAACCCGCGGCTGGCGCGCCGGCACGGTGCAGATGGCCTTCGACTGCGTGATCCTGGCCCTCGGGCTGCTGGCCGTCAGCCCCGAGAAGGTTGCGCTATCGGTGCTCGGCGCCGCGGCGCTCAACCTCGTCATCGGCGTCAACCACCGCCCCGACCGCTACCACGGCTTCTGAAAAAGCAACGCGGCCCACACAGGCCGCACCGCTTCGATTCACCTGCGTTCCGATCAGGCCGACGCCTGCCGCCGACCGTCGTCAGATACTGCACCTGCATCGACACCGAGTGATGGCACCGCCGGGCGAGCCTGCCCGCAGCACCACGCCGTAGCCCTTGTTGAGCGGACCAACAGGGTCGACCACATCGAACACCGCGCTGGCGCTGACCAGATCGGCATGGCCGAGGCTGCTCGGATTGCTGCTGGCAAGGCCGGTCAGCCCCGTGATGCTCAAGGACTGGCGGAGCTGCCCCAGCGCACCTTCCCCGCCGCTACCCCGCCAGCATCGCCTTAACTGCGATGCAACATTCGGGCGCTATCGTGCGCATCCGGTCTTTCGACGCCTTTCCGCTTCCGCCCCTCCATGGCGCCCACCCTCGCAGCCTGCCGCATCGCCCTGCCCCTCGTTGCCGCCGTCGCCCTCGCCGCCTGTTCGCCGCAGCAGATGGTGATGCGCAGCGTTGCCGACGAACTCGCCAGCCAGGGCCAGTCCGCCGAGGACGACCTCGAACTGGCGCGGGAGGCCAGCGCCTTCTACCTCAAGTTCTCCGAATCGGTGCTGCAGCCCCAGCCGGCCCATGCCGGGCTGGCCACCGCGGTGGCGGCCGGCTTCACCCGCTACGCCTACGCGTTTGTCGCCTTCGAGGCCGACCGCCTCGAGGCCACCGACGCGCAGGCCGCCCACCGCCTGCGCCAGCGCGCCGCGCGCCTGTACCGTCGCGGCCGCGACCACGCGCTCGCCGCGCTCGACGCCGCCCGCCCGGGTTTCCGCCGCGCGCTCGCCGATCCGTCGGCGCCGCCCGGCCTGCAGCCCGGCGAAGTCGCCCTCGCCTACTGGGCCGCCGCGGCCTGGGGCGGGCAGATTTCGCTGTCGAAGGACGACCCCGACACCGTCGCCGACCTGCCGCTGGCGATCCGCCTGGCCCGCCTCGCCTGGGACACCGACCCCGCCTTCGGCAACGGCGACCTGGCCAGCCTGATGGGCAGCTTCGAAGTCGCCCGCCCCGGCGGCAGCCGCGATCGGGCCGCCGGTTATTTCGACGAAGCGCTGCGCCGCAGCGGCGGCCGCAGCGCCGGCGCCTTCGTCGCCAAGGCCGAGGGCATCGCCCAGCCGGCCGGCGACAAGGCCGCCTTCATCGCGTTGCTGGAGCAGGCGCTGGCCGTCCGCGACGCCCCCGGCAGTCCGTCCGCCCTCGCCAACGAAGTGATGCGCCGCCGTGCGCGCTGGCTGCTCGACACCGCCGACGACCTGTTCTGAAGGAAAGCCCCATGTCCGCCTCCCACCCGCAGCGCGCCCCCGATACCGGTTTCCGCATTTCACCGCTTGCCCTCCTCGGTCTGCTGCTCGGCCTGATCCTCGGCTTCCTCGCGGCGGCGCCGGCCCACGCGGCGGGTGCCAGCCTGCGCATCGGCACCCTCGCGCCGAAGAATTCGCTGTACCACCGCCAGTTGATGGAAGTCGGCGAAGCCTGGCGCAGCGCGCAGGGCGACGGCGCCAAATACATCATCTATCCCGACGGCAGCCAGGGCGGCGAAACCGACATGGCGCGCCGCATGCGCATCGGCCAGCTGCAGGGCGCGCTGCTGTCGGTGGTCGGCCTGCGCGAAATCGAACCGTCGATCGCCGCGCTGCAGAACATGCCGCTGCTGTTCAGGAGCTGGGACGAAGTCGACCACGTGCGCGAAAAGCTGCGTCCGGCGATGGAAAAGAAGTTTCTCGACAAGGGCTTCGTCGTCCTCGCCTGGGGCGACGCCGGCTGGGTGCGCTTCTTTTCGACCGAAGCGGCGGTGCGGCCCGACGACTACCGGCGCATGAAGTTCTTCGCCTGGGCCGGCGAATCGGAGCAGCAGGACATCATGAAGAGTCTCGGCTACACGCCGGTCCCGCTCGAAACCAGCGACATCCTGCCGTCGATCCAGACCGGCATGATCACCGCCGTTCCCGCCACGCCCTACTTCGCGCTGGCCAGCCAGGTCTACGCCACCGCGCCGCACATGCTCGACATCAACTGGGCGCCCATCGTCGGCGCGCTGGTCGTCACCAAAAAAGCCTGGGACGAGATGAACCCCACCGCCCGCGACGCCCTGCGCAGCGCCGGCGCGCGGGCCGGACTGCAGATGCGCAGTCAGGCCCGGCTGGAGGTCGACGAAGCCGTCGAGGCGATGAAGAAGCGCGGCCTGCAGATCCACAAGCCGACCGCCGAGCAGATGAAGGAATGGAACGATCTAGCCGACCGGCTGTACCCGCGCATCCGCGGCAGGATGGTGCCGGCCGACACCTTCGACGAAGTGATGAAGCTGCTGAAGGACTACCGCGCCGGCAAGCGCTGAGCGCCAGCCGGCCCGCCCCGCTGTGCCAATCGCCCCCGCCATGCGCCGACTCCCGCCCTTCGACGAAGCCATCGCCTCCGCCGCGCTGGTGCTGATGACCCTGATCCCGCTGGTCGAGATCGCGCTGCGTCCGCTGCACGGCAAAGGCATCGCCAACGCCCCGCTGCTGGTCCAGCACCTCGGGCTGGCGCTGGCGATGTCCGGTGCGGTGCTCGCCGAACGCGGCGGCCACCTGACCGCCCTCGGCAACGGCTTCGCCACCGCCCGCAACCCGACGCTGCGCGCGCTGTCGGCGGCCTTCGCGCGCGGCTGCGCGGCGATCCTGTGCGGCATGCTGGCGCTGGCCAGCTGGCGCTTCGTCGCCAGCGAAATGGACGCCGGCCGCGAGCTGGCCTACGGGCTGCCGGTATGGACCGTGCAGGCGCTGATGCCGGCCGGCTTCCTGATCCTCGGCGCCCGGCTGGGCAGCCGCTGCGCGTCGCGCCTGCCGCTGCGCATCGCCGCCGGCCTGCTGACGACCGCCGCCGGCGTGGCCTTCGCCGGCCATTTCGACGGCGCCGAACTGCCGCTGGCGCCGTTCGCCATCGCGCTGCTGCTGGCCCTCTTGGCCGGCGCGCCGATCTTCGCGGTGCTCGGCGGGCTGGCCCTGGCCCTGTTCTGGTCGGAAGGCCAGCCGCTGGCATCGGTGCCGCTGTCGCACTACCAGATCACCGTCAATCCGTCGCTGCCGGCGCTGCCGCTGTTCACGCTGGCCGGGCTGGTGTTCGCCCGCGGCGGCGCCGCCCGGCGGCTCGGCGCGCTGTTCACCGCCTGCTTCGGCGGCGGCGCGACCGGCACCGCCATCGCGGCGGCCATGCTGTGCTCGTTCTTCACCGCCTTCACCGGCGGCAGCGGCGTGACCATCCTGGCCCTCGGCGGCCTGCTGCTGCCGCTCCTCACCGATGCCGGCCTGCCCGAGCGGCGCGGCATCAGCCTCGTCACCAGCGCCAGCGCCCTCGGCGTGCTGCTGGCCCCGTCGGTGCCGCTGATCATGTACGCGATCATCGCCCGGGTGCCGATCAACACGATGTTCCTCGCCGGCATCGTGCCGGCGCTGGTGATGGTGGTGTTCCTGCTGATTGTCGGCGGCTATCTGCGCAACGACGGCGCCCCGGCCGGACGTCCGCGGGCCGACCTGCGCAGCGCGCTGGCCGCGGCGTGGACCGCCCGCTGGGAAATCCTCGCCCCGCTGGTCGCCATCGGCTCCCTCGTCAGCGGCCTCGCGACCCCGACCGAGAGCGCCGCCCTCACCGCCGCCTACGCGATCCTGACCCAGGCCGTCGCCCACCGCGAGCTGGACTGGCCGACGCTGCGCCGCTGTCTGGCCGACTGTGCGCAGGTGATCGGCGGCGTGATGGTGATCCTCGGCATGGCCCTGGCGCTGACCAACTATCTGGTCGATGCGGGCATCCCCGACGCGGCGGTGGAATGGGTGCAGCAGGCGCTGCCGAACCGCTTCGCCTTCCTGCTGGCGCTCAACCTGTTCCTCTTCGCCGCCGGCGCGCTGATGGAAATCTACGCCGCGATCGTGGTGCTGGTGCCCCTGCTGCTGCCGGTGGCGACGAGCTACGGCATCGACCCGGTGCACTTCGGGGTGATCTTCCTGGCGGTGATGGAGATGGGCTTTCTGTGCCCGCCGGCCGGCATGAACATCTTCTTCGCCTCGGCGATGTTCGCCCGGCCGATCCGCGAGGTGGCGGTGTCGGTGCTGCCGGCGCTCTTGGCGATCTTCCTCGGGGCGCTCGCCATCTCGTGGCTGCCGTGGCTGGCCACCGGGCTGCCGGCACTGGCCGGCAAGCTCTGAAACGGCGCCCGCCGGCAGGCCGCGGCTAGGACTCCCAGCGGCCGGCGGCGGCGTCGTCGGCCTCGCGCGCATCGACCCAGCGCCCGCCGTCCGGCGTGTCTTCCTTCTTCCAGAACGGCGCGCGGGTCTTCAGGTAATCCATGATGAACTCGCAGGCCGCAAAGGCATCGCCGCGGTGGCTGCCGGCAACGCCGACAAAAACGATGCGGTCTCCGGGCACCAGGCGGCCGAAGCGGTGGATGATCCGTGTGCCGAGCAGTTGCCAGCGGGCGCAGGCCTCGGCGGCGATGGCTTCGAGGGCTTTCTCGGTCATGCCCGGATAGTGCTCGAGGGTCATCGCCGTCACCGCGCCGCCTCCGCCGGCAGCCAGCTTGTCGGCGCGCACGAGGCCGACGAAGGTCGCCACCGCCCCCACTTCCGGCCGCCCGGCCGACAGCGCCGCGGTTTCGAGGCCCACATCGAAATCGGCGTCCTGAACGCTCACGCTGTTCATGTCAGCCCCCGGTCACCGGCGGAAAGAAGGCGATCTCGTCGCGGTCGGCCACCGCGACCTCCGGCCCCACCATTTCCTGGTTGATCGCCGCGCGCACGTTGCGGCCTTCGCCGAGCGCCTCCCACACCCCGCCACGCCGCGCCAGATGGGCGCGCAGTTCGCCGAGGGTGGCGATGCTCGCCGGCAGCGTCAGGGTTTCGTGGGAATAACCGAGGGTTTCGCGCAGGCTGGCGAAGTACAGAACCTTGATGCTCATGGCGGATTTACGAAAGCAGTTCGGAATAGGGAATGAAGCGGACCGTCTCGCCGGCCGCGATGGCCTGCCCCGGCGGGTTGTCCACCAGGCCGTCGGCCCACACCGTCGAGGTGAGCACGCCCGGCCCCTGGTTGGGGAAAAGTCCGACCCGTCCGTCGGCGCCGAGGCGGGCGCGCAGGAATTCCCGGCGCCGGTCGGGGCGACTCCAGTCGAAATCCGCCACCAGCGGGATCGACCGCGGCAGACAGTCGGCCACCCCCATCGCGCGCAGCACGAAGGGCCGCACCAGCAGCGCGAAGGTGACGAAACTCGACACCGGGTTGCCGGGCAGGCCGATGAAGGCCGCGCCGGGGCCGCCGGCCGGATCGTCGACGTGCCCGAAGGCCACCGGCTTGCCGGGCTTCATGGCGACCAGCCACAGGTCGAGCCGGCCCTCGGCCAGCACCGCCGGCCGCACGTGGTCTTCCTCGCCGACCGACACGCCGCCGCTGGTGACGATCAGGTCGCACGCCGCCGCGGCCCCGCGCAGCGCCGCCCGGGTCGCGTCGAGGCTGTCGGGCACGATGCCCAGATCGTGCACCTCGCAGCCGAGGGCTTCGAGCAGGCCGCGCAGCACATAGCGGTTGGAGTTGTAGATGGCGCCGGCGGGCAACGGCTCGCCGGGCATCACCAGTTCGTCGCCGGTGGAGAACAGCGCCACCCGCAGGCGGCGGAACACCGGCAGGCTCGCGCAGCCCACCGACGCGGCGAGGCCCAGCATCTGCGGCTGCAGGCGCGTGCCGGCGGCCAGCAGCGTCGCGCCGCGGGCGATGTCTTCGCCGGCACGGCGGATCCATTCGCCGGGACGCGGCAGGTGGTCGATCAGCACCGCGTCGCCGTCGAGGCTGCACAGCTCCTGCATCACGATGGCGTCGGCGCCGTGCGGCACCGGCGCTCCGGTGAAGATGCGCGCCGCGGTGCCACGCGCCAGCAGGTGGCCGACGCTGCCGGCCGGAATGCGCTGGGCGACGGTGAGGCGGGCGCCGGCGGCGGTGACGTCGGCGCTATTCACCGCGTACCCGTCCATCGACGAGTTGTCGAGGGGCGGCACGTCGAGGCCGGAAACCTGGTCGACGGCCAGCACCCGGCCGCGGGCTTCGGCCGTGGACACGGTGTCGACCTCGCGGACCGGCGTTGCGGCCGCCAGCAGCGCCGCCCGCACTTCGTCGAAGGGACGCATCGGAGTGCTCATATCAAACCCTGGTGGTGAAGGATGAACCCGGCCACGGCGGCAGGGTCGTTGAGATTGAGACAAGGCAGAGCGGTGTCGAGTGCCCCGTCGGTGGCCACCGCGACGATGGCCGGGTTGCCGGGATGGAGCAGCGGACGGCCATGGGCCGGGCGATGGACTTCGATCTTGGGAATCGGCACCGCCTTGAAACCTTCGACGAGGACGATGTCGCACGGCGACAGCTGACGCAGCTGGGCGTCCAGATCGGGCTCGGGCTCGTTGCGCAGTTCGTGCATCAGCACCCAGCGCTCGTCGGAGATGAGCAGGATTTCGCTGGCGCCGGCCTCGCGGTGGCGCCACGAATCCTTGCCCGGCTTGTCCACGTCGAACCCATGATGGGCGTGCTTGATGACCGACACCTTGAGGCCGCGGGCGGCGATCTGCGGGATGAGCCGTTCGATCAGCGTGGTCTTGCCCGAACCGGACCAGCCGGCGAAGCCGAAAACCTTCATGCCGCCTCCTCGCCGCAGGGCACGGCCAGCACCGGCGCGAAACCGCCGCCCGGAGTGCGGAAATTGGTGGTCTGGCCACGGTACAGGCGCGCCGTGACGAGCTGCACCTGGCCGCGGTAAACATAGTTGCGCAGATCCATCTTCAGATCGACCGGCGCGCCCCCGACTTCGAGGCGCCGCTCCGAAGGCGGCACGAAGGCCTGGGCGATGTAGTCGCCAGCGAGGATTGCGTCGAACACGCGGCGGGTCAGCTTGTCGCCGCGATAGGCGCCGCGGCTGCCGAATCCTGTCGCCGGCTTGAAGAACAGGCCGCGCCGGCGGGCCCAGAAATCGTCGGCCCGCTCGCGGACGACGGCCTCGGTGCGCGGCACGCCGGCGGCGACGACGGCCAGCGTCGCCTCGTCGGCGCCCAGACGGCGCAGCGCCGCCGGGTCGGACAGCAGCACGAGGTTGCGCTTGTCGGCATACAGCGCGTGGGCGCGGGGATGCGGCGTGATCACCGCCGAACCGGCCAGCCAGGCATCGCGCAGCGGACGGCTGGCTGGCGCGTCGAAGGCAAAATCGGTGAGGCGGTTGTACACCAGGTCGACCGGCTGACCGTGCAGACTCAGGCCGGCCGGCCCATGCACGAGCTCGGCCGGGTCGCAGATGCGGGCGGCGATGCCGTGGCGCTCGAAAAGACGCTGGAACAGCAGGAACTCCGGCAGCAGATACTGGCTCTGCGGCGCTTCGTCGACGATCGCGATGCTGCACAGCGGCGCGTCGCCGCGCTCGGCCTGCCATTCGGCGCGGAACATGCCGACGAAGCTGTCCTCCAGATCGGCGGCGCCGCTGCCCTGCATGATCTCCATCGCCTCGGCCACCTCGGCGCAGCAGGCCCGCTGGGCGCGGCCGAGGATGGCGTTGAGCAGGCCGCCGCCGGCGTTGGTGTTGATCTCGATGAGCTGCGGACCGTCGGCGGCGAGATGAAAATCGTAGCCGAGGAAGACCCCGGCCGCCTTCGCCGGCCGCCGGGCGGATTCGGGCGCCCACGCCAGCACCGCCTCCTGCCAGGCCGGCAGCGCGACGACCCGCTCGATGGCGGCGACGACCGCGGCCATGCGCTCGACGTGGCGGGCCGACACGAAGGCCATCGAGTCGGCGAACAGATGCGGCCGCGATTCGGCCAGCATCGCCTGCAAGGCCCCGTCGCGCGGATCGCGCGCCAGCGCCGCAAGCAGGGCCTGCCGGTCGAGCGACACACACTGGCAGCCGGCGTTCAGGGCTTCGGCGGCGTCGGCGCAGTGGCCGTTGGCCAGTTCAACGAGAAGGGCAGCAGTGCTTTCGGAAGAGCCGCGGAGCGACATGGGGCGGATCGGAAGGAAGACCGGCGGTCGAAGGCGCGATTGTACCAAGCCGCCGCGCGGCTACTTCCCGCCGCTCGCCGAAAACCCCAGTCCGGCCGAAATCTCGTTGGCCGTTTCGCGCAGGATGCGCGCGTTCTCGGAATTCCAGTCGCTGTCGAAACCGCCGGTCGGGCCGAGGGTGGTGACGACCAGCGCGACGTTGCCGTCGTGATCGAAGACCGGTGCCGCAAACGCGCTGACGCCGGGGATCGGCCGGCCGATGACGCGCGCCATGCCGTGCTCCCGAACCTCCTGAAAACCGGCCTGCAAGTCCTGCCAGTCGAGGCAGTCGCCGACCACGTGGGTGTAATTGTCGGGCCGCATCGAGTGGGCGACGAAGGTCTGGATGGTCTTGGCGGGCATGTAGGCGCCGAACACCATGCCGGTCGCCGTCGACATCGACATCAGCGTGCCGGCGCGCAGGTTCATGTGGATCGGGTGGCTCGATTCTTCGAGATGGATCACCGTCGGCCCGCCGCTGCCCCACACCGACAGCGCCACGGTCTGGTGGATGCGCTGCCCGAGGGTGACCGCGGCGCTCATCGCCAGCCGGACCGGATTGAGCTGGCGCAGGCAGGCCAGCCCCATGCGCAGCGCCAGCGCGCCGAGCCCGTAGCGCCCGGAGACGGGGTCCTGCGTGACCAGGCCCAGGTTGCCATAGCTGACCAGGTAGGGATGGGCCTTGGCGGGCGTCATCTCGGCCGCTTCGGCCAGTTGCTTGAGGGTCATCGGGGCCTTGGCATCGGCCAGCGCAACGAGGATCTTTCCGCCGACCTCGATCGACTGGATACCACGGCGTTCCTTTTCTTCGGCGGGATGCATCACAACTTCTCGGCAAGGGGGACGGGGTCGGACGTTAGCGGAGCGACATCAATTTGTCAAAGAAGAAGCCGTTTCATAATTTCGTATAATTCGTTATTAACAAACCAATTGACCATTAACAAAAACGCGACTAAGCTGCGCTCATCCATCGCCAAGGAGTCACCCCATGACCGACAAGAAATTCGCTTCCGTCGCCGATCTCGAAGCCAAGAAGACGACCTTCGCCCAGCTCTCCGAGCACTGCTGGGCCTACACCGCCGAGGGCGATCCCAATACCGGCGTGATCATCGGTGACGACGCCGTGCTGATCTGCGACGCGCTGGCCACGCCGGTGATGGCGCAGAGCCTGATCGCCGAGATCCGCAAGGTGACCGACAAGCCGATCAAGTATGTCGTGCTGTCCCACTACCACGCGGTGCGCGTGCTGGGCGCTTCCGGCTACAAGGCCGAGGGCATGCAGGAGATCATCGCCAGCCAGGGCACCTACGAGATGATCGTCGAGCGCGGCCAGCAGGACATGATGTCGGAGTACGAACGCTTCCCCCGCCTGTTCGAGAATTTCGAGTCGGTGCCCGGCCTGACCTGGCCGACGCTGGTGTTCAAGGACGCGATGACCCTGTGGATGGGCAACAACCTCGAGGTCCGGATCATGCATCCCGGCGCCGGCCACACGAAGGGCGACACCATCGTCTGGGTGCCGTCCGAAAAGGTGGTCTTCTCGGGCGATCTGGTCGAGGCCGACGCGGCCTGCTACACCGGCGACGCGCAGCTCGAAGAGTGGCCGGCGACCCTCGATGCGCTCGCCGCGCTCGAGCCCGAGAAGCTGGTGCCCGGCCGCGGCCCGGCGCTGATCGGCACCGCACGGGTCGCCGAAGGTCTGGCCTACACGCGCGACTTCGTGACCACGCTGCTGGCCGCCGCCCGCGAGGCGGTCGCCGCCGGCATGAACCTCAAGCAGGCCATGGCGCACGCCCGCCAGTTCATGGACCCGAAGTTCGGGCAGGTCTTCATCTACGAGCACTGCCTGCCTTTCGACGTCACCCGCGCCTATGATGAAGCGAGCGGAATCAAGCATCCCCGCATCTGGACGGCCGAACGCGACAAGGAAATGTGGCACGGCCTGCAGGCCGAAGGCTGACCACCCGCAAGCCGTTCCCGCAGAGGAGGCAAACGAGGAGACAAAATGCTCAGTACCTACCGCTATCCGAAATTCGAATACCGGCCGGCGCCGGAACAGCTCGCCGGCCGCACGCAGCGCCATCCGGTGGTGATCGTCGGCGCCGGCCCGGTCGGCCTGGCAGCGGCGATCGATCTGGCGCAGTCGGGCCAGCCGGTCGTGCTGCTCGACGACGACGACACCGTATCGGTCGGCTCGCGCGGCGTCTGCTACGCCAAGCGGACCCTCGAAATCCTCGACCGCCTGGGGCTCGGCGAGCCCTGCGTGACCAAGGGCGTCAGCTGGAACGTCGGGCGCACCTTCTTCCGCGAGGAGGAGGTCTACAACTTCAACCTGCGCCCCCAGGAAGGCCACAAGCGCCCGGGCATGGTCAATCTCCAGCAGTATTACCTCGAGGAGTTCGAGATCACGCGGGCGCGGCAACTGCCGGCGCTGGACATCCGCTTCCGGAACAAGGTCGTGTCGGTGGCCCAGGACGGCGACAAGGTGATCCTCCAGGTCGAGACCCCGGACGGCATCTACGCCCTCGAAGCCGACTGGCTGGTGGCCGCCGACGGCGCCCGTTCGGGCATCCGCCGGATGCTGCACCTCGACGTCGAAGGCAAGATCTTCAAGGACCGCTTCCTCATCGCCGACGTCGTGATGAAGGCCGACTACCCGCCCGAGCGCTGGTTCTGGTTCGACCCGCCGTTCCACCGCAACCAGTCGGTGCTCCTCCATCACCAGGCCGACAACGTCTGGCGGATCGATTTCCAGCTCGGCTGGGACGCCGATCCCGAGGAAGAGAAGAAGCCCGAGAACGTCATCCCGCGCATCAAGGCCATGCTCGGCGACGAACGCGAGTTCGAGCTCGAATGGGTCAGCGTGTACACCTTCCAGTGCCGCCGGATGCACAGCTTCCGCCACGACCGCGTGCTGTTCGTCGGCGACGCGGCGCATCAGGTGTCCCCGTTCGGCGCCCGCGGCGCCAACTCCGGCATTCAGGACACCGACAACCTGTGCTGGAAACTGAAGCTGGTCATCGACGGCCAGGCCCCGGCAACGCTGCTCGACAGCTATTCCGACGAGCGGGTGTTCGCGGCGGACGAGAACCTCATGAACTCGACGCGCTCGACCGACTTCATCACCCCGAAGACGAAGACTTCCCTCACCTTCCGCAACGCGGTGCTCGAGCTGGCCCGCGACAACCCCTTCGCCCGCGCGCTGGTCAATTCCGGCCGCCTGTCAGTTCCGACCTTCCTCACCGGATCGGTGCTCAACACGCCCGACAGCGCCGATTTCGCCGGCGACATGATCCCCGGCGCGCCGATGGACGACGCACCGATGCACGAGGACGGCAGCGACTTCTGGTTGCTCGACCGCGTCGGCAACGGCTTCATGGCGCTGGTCCACGTCGCCGATCCGGCGCGCCTCGATGGCGAGACCGCCGCTCGCTTCAGGGCCCTCGCCGCAGCCCCGATTCCCGTCGAGGTGGTCCTCGTCGCGCCCGTCGCCGGCCCGGCGCCCGCCGGCCTGCGCGTCTTCGTCGACCGCGCGGGCCGCTACGCCGAACGCTACGACAGCCAAACCGGCACGACCTACCTGCTGCGCCCCGACCAGCACGTCGCGGCGCGCTGGCGGAACTTCGACGCCGCCGCGCTGCAGGCGGCGCTGGCCCGTGCCACCTGCAATTGCTGAGGAGAACGCCCATGCCGCTGACGCTCCAACCCAACTTCCACGAAGCCGGAACGCGCTACTTCCGCCCCTTCTCGCCCGGCGACGATTTCTACGAAGCGCTGATCGAGACCCACCGTGATCTTTCCGACGAGCAAAGCGATCTCGTCAACGCCAAGCTGATCCTCCTGCTCGCCAACCATATCGGCGATCTGGCGGTCCTCCGCGAAGCCATGCGGCTGGCCCGCGCCCGGCTCTGAGCAGGCCACGCGTCACGTAGCGACGGCGGCCCCCGCGGGCCTGCCGCATTCATGAAAGAGGAGACACATCGATGAAAAAAAATGCGCTTCGGGCCCTCGCCACGCTGGCCCTGACCGTCGCCACCGGCTTCGCCGGCGCCGCCGAACCGATCAGGATCGGCTCCGTGCTGTCGGTCACCGGCCCCGCCGCCTTCCTCGGCGACCCCGAGCTGAAAACGCTGCAGATGTATATCGAGGACATCAACCGGAAAGGCGGCGTGGTCGGCCGTCAGCTGCAGCTCGTCCACTACGACGACGGCAGCGACGCCAACAAGGCCAACAGTTTCGCCAAGCGCCTGATCGACGACGACAAGGTCGACGTGATCGTCGGCGGCACCACCACCGGGTCGACGATGTCGATGACGCCGCTGGTCGAGAAGGCCGGCGTGCCCTTCGTGTCGCTGGCCGGCGCGGTGGTGATTGTCGAGCCAGTCAAGAAGTTCGTCTTCAAGACCCCGCACACCGACCGCATGGCGGCCGAAAAAGTCTTCGAGGACATGAAGGCACGCGGCATCTCGAAGGTCGCGCTGCTGTCCGAAACCTCCGGTTTCGGCCAGTCCGGCAAGAAGGAAACCGAAGGCGTGGCGGCCAAGTACGGCGTGTCGCTGGTGGCCAACGAAACCTACGGCCCGAAAGACACCGACATGAGCCCGCAGCTCACCAAGATCAAGAACACCGCCGGCGTGCAGGCCGTGTTCATGTTCGGTCTGGGCCAGGGTCCGGCGATCGCCACCAAGAATTACAAGCAGCTCGGCATCACGCTGCCGCTCTACCAGTCGCACGGCGTCGCCTCCGAGGAGTTCATCAAGCTCGCCGGCCCCGCGGCCGAAGGCGTCCGCCTGCCGGCCGCCGCGCTGCTGGTGGCCGACAAACTCGACGCCAAAGACCCGCAGAAGCCGGTCGCCACCGCCTACACCAAGGCTTACAAGGAACGCTGGAAGTCCGACGTGTCGACCTTCGGCGGACACGCCTACGACGGCCTGATG
>SSSX01000018.1 GCA_015657735.1 Zoogloeaceae bacterium | reverse complement strand
TTGACCGGAACATCCGCAACATCGAAGTTGGTGAACACGAAGGCATCCAGCAGCTCGCCGGAAGGGCCGGCGTAATAGCGCTTCGTGTAGTTGCTGTAGCGGTCGTTGTAATAGCTCGACTGCTGGGCGAGCGCGGTATTCCGGTGTACGCTCCTGCCGTCATAGACGTTGTCGTACCAGGCTGCCGCACTGATCCGGAAGCCGTAGTCCTTTTTGTAGACCGCATCGAGTTCGGTCAGCAGGTCAAATCGATTGGCGACCAGATCGCCCTTGTCGAAACTATAGGTACCTTCGTCAAACCGGAAGTTGTTCCCGAACTTGTTGTCGCGTGCATCCATGCGCCGGGCGGCGTTATAGCGCACCGTGTTATCCCAGCGCACCGCCAGATCCGGATTTTCGGTATCGACCTCGAAAGCAGCCGCATCGCCGGCCGCCAGGGCTGCGGCGACCGCCAAGATGGTCGGACGCAGACGCCCCGATGCCGGTGTTTGTCTCCTGTTTTTCATTGTCTCTTGCCCTTTCCTCGATTGGTCTTTGGCTCGAACAGCCCGACCGAGATTTTTTTAATCTCTGGTCTCCGATTATCCGGAGCGGACAAAATAACCCCCCCCCCCACGATCGGGGGGCTGGGGGGAGGGGCAGGGGGTAAAAAAAAGACGCGTCGCGGTCGACGCGGGTGGCGCGGAGTCCGGCTACTCCAGCCCGACCAGCAGACCGAGCAGTTGCGCCCGGCGAACGACATGCTTGCGGGTGCCGGCACCCAGCTTGCCGAACAGGTTCTTGAGATGCCATTTGACGGTTTCTTCACCGACTTCCATGGCCTGGGCAATTTCCTTGTTCGACAAATTGCGGGCGAGATGCTCCAGCACCTCGCGCTCCTTCGGCGTCAGCACCATGCTGGGCACCGCCCGCGGCGCCATCGTCGACCGTTCGGGCAGCGGACGGGCCGTGCGGGCGATCTGGATCTTGTGCCCCCCAGCCTCTTCGTCGGCCGTCCGGCGTACCCAGTCGGCGAGGGCCGGGTGGGCATCGACGAAGGTTCTCGACAGGCTGAAGGTCAGCGCCAGATTCATGACCTCCAGCAATAGCGGCTTGCCGTTGTGGCCGATGCGCTCCATCGCCAGGGCCCGCAAGGCCATGATTTCGATGCGCCAGCGTCCCAGTTTGGCGGACTCGACCAATTTGAGCGCGTCGGCCAGCGCCCCCTCCGCGGCCGCCCATTCCTGCGCTCCGATCAGGGCATGGGCGTGCGCCAGACGCTGCAGCAACTCCACCGCCGCGCGCCACACCGGCCCCTCGGAAGCGGCATGGGCGGCGACGATTTCATCGATGCGCTGCACCAGCGCCCGACACGTTTCCGAACGGAAGCGCCCGGCATGCATCCGGACCTGTTCCCCCAGGCTCGCCACGCACAGCCGCGGCAGATTGCGCGCCACACCCACGGCGTACATCATCTCCAGCAGATCCAGGGCGCGATGTTCGACCCCCTTGGCGGCGGCGATTCGCGCCGCGGTCCGATAGCCCAGCAACGCGGTTTCCGGTGTGCCGACCCGCTCGAGCACATCGAGACGGTTGGCCAGCAATTCCGACGCCTCGTCGACCCGGTCGCATTCATACACCGCCGCCGCCAGCAGCGCGGCGATCATGCAGGAAAGCGGGTGGCGCCGCCCCAGATCGGCGTCGGCGCTGCCCAGCGCCGGTCGCAACACCTCTTCGCAGAGCAGGCCCTGGCCTTCCCAGATATAGCTCAGGCCGGTAATGAAGCTGCCCCAGCGCGCCCCGTAGCTGTAGCCCTTGCCGAAGTCGCCGTGCGGCACGGACTGGATATGGCGCCGGGCGCCCGCCGGATCGCCGAGCATGATGGCGATCGCAGCCTGCCGGTTGGCCTGCATCTGGATGAGCTTGGGGTCGTGTCCGGTCGGCGGTGCGTCGGTCCACGGCTGAAACAACTCGAGGTAGCGATCCATCTGGTCGGCGTAATACGCCGCCCCGCTGGCAATCAGCGCGCATTCGTAGCGCAGCGAGCGATCTGCGTCGGGATTTTCGAGGACATCCCGCACCAGGGCCTCGGCTTCGCTGTGCCGCTCGCTGAGGGCCAGCGCCCACGCCGCCGCGAGACGCAGCCTGGGGCGCGCCAGCAGTTCGGCCCCCGGCAGCAGTTCAAGCCAGCGCAGCACCGTTTCCTGATGCCCCTGAGTCACCGCGTCGTACAGGCTTTGCTCGGCCAGATCGTAGGCAATTTCACGCTGGCCGGCCTCGTGGGCATGGCGCGCGGCTTCCTGGGTCATTCCGTGATCGGCCAGCCAGTGCATGGCCCGCCGATGGAGTTCGAGGCGTTCATCCTCGGTGAACTTGGCCAGCCGGCTGCGCAGCGCGTCGCGCACCAGGTTGTGCAGGCGGACCCATTCGCTGCCATCGCCCACCACGAACACCGGCGTTTCACGCATCAGCCGCAGCAGGGTGTCCTTGGCGGCTGGCGATGCCAGCAGCGCGCAGCACAAATCCGGATGGACCAGATCGACGCTGGAAATGCGCACCAGAAAATCCACATCGTCCACCGCCAGATTGGCCAGCAGGCCGCCGACGAACTGCTCCCGGTCGCCGCTGCTCCGGCCGGCCATCGATGTCATCGCCGCCCGCAGATCGCCGCCCTTCTCGACCGCTGCCAGCGTGATCTGCAGGCCGAGCGGCCACCCCTCGGTCTGTTCATGCAGACGCGCCGCGCTGTCGGCATCGACCTTCTCGCCGCACCGTTCGCGAACCAGGGCCATCGTTTCATCGAGCCGGAAACGCAGATCCTCGGCATTCAGCGACAGGGCGTGCCCGTAATCCACCAGATCGGCGACGGCGGCATCGAAGCCGCTGCGGGCGCCGACCACCACGTGCAGGTTCGGCGGCGCGTTGTGCGTGAGGTAGGAGAGCGCGGCAAAGTTGCCCGGCGACAGGCGCTCGGCCTCATCGACAACCAGAACCATGTCGAGCGAGGTCTGCGCGACCTCGGCCAGCCAGGCGGTCACGCCCTCGAGTTCGCCGGGCTTGGTGCCCTGCGTTTTCAGCAACAGCCGCCCGAAAGCCGGTCGCACGCAACCAAAGCGGACCGCCTGCACCAGGCAGTGCAGGAAGCGCTGCAAATCGTCGTGCGTATCGGCCGTCACCCAGGCCACCGCCGCCCCCCGGGCCAGATATTCGCGCCGCCACTGGCCGAGCAGGGAAGTCTTGCCGAATCCCGGCGGGGCCTGCACGACGATCACCGAGCGATCACGAAACCGCGCATCGGCCAGGCTGAGGCGCGAACGGACCACCTGATGCCGCGGCGGACGCGGCGGCATCGTCTTGAGCACCAGCTCGGAGTAGGTCGTTGCGCTCTCGTTTGTCGACAAGGTCATCGGGCTTGGCTCCATGGCTCGCATATACCAAGGAGACCGGTTCATATGCAGTGGTTTGTACGATAAATCAAAACCCCCCCGCATTGAGCAACATCCTCCCCACCCCCCCTTTTTCGAGGGGGTTCGGCACGACAGTCATTCACCTACGATCTATCCACGGCCACTAGCAACGAGAGAAAGCGTCAGATGAAACTTGTCGAAGCATGCTTGCTGCAGGAAATCCCGCCAGGTACGTCCCGTCCGGTGCGGATCGGCACGACGGATATCGCCCTGTTCAATGTGGACGGAAACGTCTATGCCTTGGAGAACAGCTGCCCGCATGCCGGCTCGGCTTTAAGCGGCGGAAATCTGTGCGGCAAGGTCGTTGCCTGCCGGTCGCACGGCTGGCGCTTCGACGTTACGACCGGCGAACTTCTGGTCGCACCGAAAATTGCTGCAAAAACCTTTCCGGTCGTGATTGCCGACAGCAAAGTCCTGGTGCAGCTTGAAGCATGAACACCATTTTTAGAGCTAACTGATTAGGAGTCGCCATGTATCGTCATCTGCTGGTTCCCATCGACAACACGGATCTATCGACCGTCACGATTGGCCGCGCCGTCGAGTTTGCGCGTTCCATCGGGGCGCGAATCACTTTCTTCCACGCCGCCTCGGACCCGACCTCCTCGTTGCGCGGCGAGGCCGAAATCGTTCGCCTGACGTCACCGGATGACTACTCCTACAACTTCGAAGGCCGTGCCCGCGAACTGCTGACCAAGGCCGAGTCGGCCGCCCGCGCCCAGGGGGTGCCGTGCGCCTCGGCGACCATGGTCAGCGATTCGCCCTACACGGCGATCGTCGGCGCGGCGCGCTCGGAAGGCTGCGACCTGATCTTCATGGCCTCGCACGGCCGGCGCAGCACCCTGGGCATGATGCTCGGGTCGCAGACGCTGAAGGTGCTGATCAATTCCGAAATTCCGGTGCTGGTTTCGGCCATGGCCGACCCTCCGGCACCGGCGCAAGCGATTGCCACGATCCGCGACGAACACCGTTCGCTGGCCGCCGTGCTGCATGCCTGGCTGCATATCCTGAAGCCCGGCAACGAAGGGGAGGCCGCGCCCGATCCCATCCTGATGCAGGCCATGGTCCATTACATCCAGGAATTCCCGGTCGCCCTGCATCATCCGAAAGAAGAGGAATACCTGTTCCGCAAACTGCGCGAACGGACCTCTTCACTCAATCCCGAACTGGACGAACTGGAACGCCAGCACGTCCGCGACGAAGAGATGGTCCGCGACCTCGCGATCGTCGTCGAGCAGTACGCCGAGGGCAGCAAGTCGGCCCAGGATATCGAGAAAGCCGTGGCGGCCTACGCCAAATTCATGTGGGAGCACATGGGCCGCGAAGAGGGCGTGATCCTTCCCGAAGCCCAGCGTTACCTGACCGAGGCCGACTGGAGCGAAATCAACGCCGCGTTTTCGGAGAACCGCGATCCCCGTTTCGGCGGCGAGACCGAAGCCGAATTCCGGCACCTCTTCTCCCGGATCGTCAATCTGGCGAAAACCGACCGCTAAACCAAGACCAAGATCAAAAGGAAAACAGATGGAACAGGCAATTCGATTTTATGAGACCGGCGGACCCGAAGTCCTGCGCCTCGAAGACGTCGAAGTCGGCAATCCCGGCCCGGGCGAAGTCCGCCTGCGCCATGTCGCGGTCGGCCTGAACTTTGCCGACACCTATTTCCGCAACGGCACCTATCCGATTCCCCTGCCGGCCGGCATGGGCGTCGAAGCGGCCGGTGTGGTCGAGGCGGTCGGCGACGGGGTCAGCAACGTCAAGGTCGGCGACAAGGTCACCTACACCGGCTTCCTCAACACGCTGGGCGCCTACAGCACCGCCCGCATCATCGCCGCCGCGCCGCTGATCAAGCTGCCGGAAGGCATCGAATGCGAGACCGCCGCCGCCATGACCATGCGCGGCCTGACCTCGGCCTACCTGATGCGGCGCATCTACGACTTCAAGCCGGGCGACACGCTGCTGCTGCATGCCGCCGCCGGCGGCGTCGGCCTGATCGTCGCGCAATGGGCCAAGCTGCTCGGGATTCGCGTGATCGGCACGGTATCCACCGAGGAGAAGGCGGCGGTTGCCCGCGCTCACGGCTGCGATGAAACGATCAACTACAGCCACGAAGACGTGGCCAAGCGGGCCCGCGAGCTGACCGGCGGCGTCGGCGTCAATGTCGTTTTCGACAGCGTCGGCCGCAGCACTTTCAATGCCTCGCTCGATTCGCTCAAGCGCCGCGGCCTGCTGGTGTGCGTCGGTACCGCCTCCGGCACCATCCCGCCCTTCGATCCGCAACTGCTGGCGATGAAGGGTTCGCTCTACGTGACCCGCCCGGCCCTCGCCGACTACATCGCCGATCCGGCCGAGAAGGCCGACCTGGCGGGCGAAATCTTCGGTCACGTGGCCGCCGGCCGCATCAAGATCGAGATCAACCAACGTTATGCACTGCGGGAGGCAGTGCAGGCGCACCGTGACCTGGAATCCCGCAAGACGACCGGGTCGTCGATTTTTGTCATCTGAGGAGACAGCATCCAATGAAAATAGAACAAATGACCTGCGCCATCGGCGCCGAGCTGTTCGACGTCAATCTCGGCGACGCCGTGCGTGACGACGGCTTGTTCAAGGAGATCTACGCCGCGCTGCTCAAGCACAAGGTGCTCTTCCTGCGCGGCCAGACGCTCGACAAACTGTCGCGTGTCGAGCACATGGCCTTCGCCCAGAAGCTGGGCGAACTGGAAACCCACCCGATGGCCCCGAGCCATCCGGAAGCGCCCGGCCTGGTCCAGATCTACAAGAATCCGGACAGCCCGATCGACCGCTATGAAAACGCCTGGCACACCGATGGCACCTGGCGCGAAACGCCGGCGCTGGGCTGCGTGCTGCGCTGCATCGAATGCCCGCCGGTCGGTGGCGACACGATGTGGGCCAACATGGTCCTCGCCTACGAAAAGCTGCCGGAATACATCAAGCAGGAAATTTCCGGCCTGATCGCCAACCACAGCTTCAACTCGTCGTTCGCCGCCGCCATGCCGCAGGAAAAGCGCCTGGCCATGAAGGCGCAGTACCCGGACAGCGAGCACCCGGTCATCCGCACCCACCCGGAAACCGGCGAGAAGATTCTGTTCGTCAATGCCTTCGCGACCCACTTCGTCAATTACCACACCAAGGATCACGTCCGTTACGGCCAGGACTACAGCAAGAACGGCAGCGACCTGATGCAGTACCTGATCAGCCAGGCCTACAACCCGGAATATCAGGTGCGCTGGCGCTGGCAGCCTTTCAGCATGGCGATCTGGGACAACCGTTCGACCCAGCACTACGCAGTCATGGACTACCCGCCGTGCCACCGCAAGATGGAACGCGCCGCGATCATCGGCGACAAGCCCTTCTAACACGCTGTCGGGTTGATCTTCGACGGTCAGCCCGAAAAACCAGCCAACACTCACTCACCATCCATTCAAGGAGCAACTCATGAACTTCATCGACGGTTCCCTGCACGTTGAAAACATGCAAGACCTGGTCATCACCTGCGCCCCCTACGGGCCGGAATGGTCCCCCTCCGACTTCCCGGAAGACATCCCGGTTTCCATGGAAGCCCAGATCCAGAAGGCGGTCGACTGCTACAACGCCGGCGCCACCGTGCTGCACGTGCACGTCCGTGAAGAGGACGGCAAGGGCTCCAAGCGCCTGTCCAAGTTCAACGAACTGCTGGCCGGCATCCGTGCCCGCTGCCCGGACATGATCCTGCAGGTGGGGGGTTCGATCTCCTTCGCGCCGGAAACCGAAGGCGAAACCGCCAAGTGGCTGTCCGACGACACCCGCCACATGCTGGCCGAACTGAAGCCGACGCCGGATCAGGTCACGATCGCCATCAACTCCAACCAGATGAACGTGGTCGAGCAGATGATCGCCGCCGACGTCCGCGGCACCTCCCTCGATGTCGACACCCCGGGATATTTCGCTTACCGCGAAATGACCATTCCGGCCGGCCCGGCGTGGGTCGAGGAGCACATCAAGCGCCTCAGCAACAACAAGATCCAGACGCATTTCCAGCTGGCCACCATCTCGCAGCTGGAAACCGTCGAGCGCATGATGCGTCGCGGTGTCTGCAACGTGCCGCTGATCCTGACCTGGGTCGCCATCGGCGGCGGTTTCGATGCCCCGAACATCTACAACCTGGCCAACTTCGTCCGTGCCTGCCCGGATGGCTCGGTGCTGACCGTCGAAACCTCGATGCTCAACACCCTGCCGCTGAACATGATGGGCATGGCCATGGGTCTGCACGTCCGCTGCGGTATCGAAGACAACATCTGGACCCAGGATCGCTCGCGCAAGATGACCACCGTCGAGCAGATCGAGCAGCTGGTGCGCGTCTCCCGCGAACTCGGGCGCCCCATCGCCGACGGCAAGAAGGCCCGCGAGATCTACAAGATCGGCACCTTCTACAACAGCGCCGACGAAACCCTGGCCAAGAACGGCTTCGCGCCGAACCGCCAGCCGGGCCAGAAGGGCTTCATGCAATACGCGGCCTGAGACCGGCAAGCAGTAAGGTTTTAACGTAGTCAAATGGGTCGGACCGCAAAGCACGGTCCGACCCACATAAAAACGCCGACCGGGCGGGATCGCTCCCCGGGAATGGCAATAAATAGCAGGAGACAAGCGTGGCCGCCTATATCTCAACCGTGTCTGACGACGTCGCCGCACCGACAGTCGCACGCAGCTATGCGTGGGTCGTTTTCGCACTGACCTTCGGGCTGCTCCTTTCGGATTACATGTCCCGCCAGGTTCTGAACGCCGTTTTCCCGATCCTCAAGGCGGAATGGAGCCTGTCCGACACCCAGCTCGGTTCGCTGAGCAGTATCGTCGCCCTCCTCGTCGGCATCCTGACCTTCCCGCTGTCCGTCGTTGCCGACCGCTGGGGCCGCGTCCGCAGCATCGTCCTGATGGCCAGCCTGTGGAGCCTGGCGACCCTCGGCTGCGCGCTGGCGGCCAGCTACAACCAGATGTTCATCGCCCGCTTTTTCGTCGGCGTCGGCGAAGCCGCCTATGGCAGCGTCGGCATCGCGCTGATCCTGAGCATCTTTCCGGCCCACATGCGTTCCACCATGTCGAGCGCCTTCATGGCTGGCGGCTCGGTCGGTTCGGTCATCGGCATGGCCCTCGGCGGCATCGTCGCCACCCGCTTCGGCTGGCGCTGGTCATTTGGCGCGATGGCCGTGTTTGGCCTGGTCCTGGTCATCATGTACGCGCTGATCGTCCGCGAGAGCAAACTCCGCTCCGAGGCCGCAACGGCGGCAAGAACCGGCCCGAATCCGACCACCCAGCCGCCGAAGCTGCGCGCCATTTTCTCCGGGCTGTTCGCCTCGCGCTCGGTGATTGCCTGCTATATCGGCAGCGGTCTGCAACTGTTCATCCTGGCGGCGATGCTGGCCTGGCTGCCGAGCTTCCTGAACCGCTACTACGGTTTGCCCGCCGACAAGGCCGGCGTTGCGGCGGCCGCCTTCATCCTGATCTGCGCCGTCGGCATGATCTTGTGCGGCCTCACCACCGACCGCGTCAGCCGCGACCAACCGTCGAGAAAATGGAGCATGGCCATCGCCTATTCGCTGCTCTCGGCGGGCCTGTTGTTGTCCGGCTTCATGATGGGTCCGGGCACCGCGCAACTCGCCCTGATCGCCCTTGGCATGGCGATGGTGGCCGGCACCACCGGACCGGCCGGCGCGATGGTCGCCAACCTGACGCACCCGTCGATCCATGCCACCGCCTTCGCCACGCTGACCCTCGCCAACAACCTGCTCGGTCTCGCCCCCGGCCCCTTCGTCACCGGCCTGATCGCCGACCGGCTCGGACTGATGAGCGCCATGCAGCTGGTGCCGCTGATTGCCCTGGGCGCCACGTGTGCGTTCTTCATCGGCAAGCGCTATTACGCCGACGATCTGCAGCGTATCCGCAGCCTGTCCGTCTGAGCGTCTCCCTCCGAACCACAACCGCAAGCGCAAAAACCACAATGAGCACTTCCCCGACCATCCTGATCGTTCCCGGTCTGCGCGACCATGTCGAAGACCACTGGCAGACCATCCTCGAGCGCAAGCTGCCCAAGGCGTGCTCGGTCGCGCCGATCGAGCACGACAAGCTGAGCTGCGCCGCCCGCGTCGAGGCCCTGCAACAGACCATCGCAAAGATCGACGGCCCGGTCGTCCTCGTCGCCCACAGCGGCGGCGTCATGATCGCCATGCACTGGGCGCAGAAGTACCAGCGCCCGATCCAGGGCGCCTTGCTGGCCGCCCCGGCCGATCTCGAATCGCCCCTCCCGGCCGGCTATCCGACCGTCGACACGCTGCGCGACAACGGTTGGTTGCCCGTGCCGCGCACCCGCCTGCCGTTCCCGAGCATCGTCGCCGCCAGCACCAATGATCCGCTGGCCAGTTACGAGCGCGTCGCGCAGTACGCCAAAGATTGGGGCAGCGAGCTGGTCGATATCGGCGCCGTCGGCCACCTCAACCCCGCCTCGGGCTTTGGCGAGTGGCCGCAGGCGGAAGCCCTGATCCGCCGCCTCGCCTGATCGGGGAGCGAGCCCCGATGCGGGCGGTGTCGCCGGCAGCACTGATCCTGCTGCTGGCCCTCATGGGGCTGCTCAACTCCCTGTGCTCGGACATGCTGATTCCCGCCCTGCCAGTGTTGCAGGCGGACATGGGCATCAAGGGCTGGCAGGCCCAGCAGACGATTTCGCTGTTCTTCGTCGCCACCGCCTTCATGTCGCTGTGGTACGGCGCGATCGCCGACGCCCACGGACGACGCCCGACGATCCTGGTGGCGCTCGTCATCCTCAGCCTGTCGGCCGGCGCCAGCGCCCTCGCCACCGACATCGAAACCCTGTGGCTGCTGCGTATTGCCCAGGGGCTGGCCGCCGGCGCCGGCATGGTGATCAGCCGGGCGATCCTCCACGATCTGCATCATGGCCCGGCCGCACAGCACCTGCTCGGCCGCATCACGATGCTCCAGATCCTCAGCCTGATCGCTACCCCGGTCATCGGCGCCTGGCTCGGCACCCATTTCGGCTGGCGCTCGGTATTCGTGGCGCTTGGCGTGATTGCCGCGGCGATGGCCGTGGCCTACTGGCGCTGGCTGCCCGAAACCATGCCCGCCGAACGGCGCCAGAGCCTGCGCGCCGGCGCCCTCGTCGGCAGCTATCTGCGCGCCCTGCGCACGCCCCGCTTCGTCCGCCTGTCGATCGCCCATGTCGCCAACTGGACGAGCATGGCCATCTACACCGTGTCGGCGCCGACCATCGTCATTCACTTGCTGGACCGGCCGGCGACCGACATCTATCTGATTTACGCCCCGGTCACCCTCGGCCTGACCGGCGGTTTCCTGGCCCTGCCGAAACTGCTCCGGCGCTTTCCGGGGGCCAGGCTGCTGGCGCTGGCCTATCGCATCCTCGGCGTCGCCGTGCTGCTCAACATCGCGCTGACCGGCCTGCTGCCGGCCGGCAGCATCGACATCGCCCCGCTGTTCCTCTATTCGTTCGGCCTGGCCATCGCCCTGCCGATCCTGATCAGCGAAGCGATCGAGCCCTTGCGCCACAACGCCGGGGTCGCCAGTTCGCTCCAGACCTTCCTCCAGTTCGCGATGATCGCCCTCGCTGCCGGCGTCATCGCGCCGTGGCTGTGGGGCTCGCTCTTTTCGCTGGCGCTCGGCACCGGTGCGATCACCCTGATCGGCGGCATGGCGGTATGGCTCGACCGCAAGGCCCGACGCCACGCGCCAGCCGGACACGACTCCCCTGCTCCCCATCCTCCGGAATCATCATGAACTCCCGCCTCAGCATCGACGTTTATTTCGACCTGATCTGCCCGTGGTGCCTGATCGGCAAGCGCCACCTGACCCGCGCTCTGGAACAGCTCAAGACCAGCCGGCCCGATGTGCAGCCGCAGGTGAGCTGGCACTCCTTCCCCTTGCTGCCGGATACGCCGCCGAACGGTGTGCCCTATCAGGCATTCTACGAACGCCGCCTCGGCGGCGCGCAGGCGGTTGCCGCCCGGCGTGCGCAGGTCCGGGAGGCCGGACGTGTGGCCGGCGTCGACTTCGCCTTCGAGAAAATCAGCGTCATGCCGAACACCCTGGCCGCCCACCGGCTCGTCGGCCTGTCCGCCCGGAGCGGCGACGGCGCCCTGACCGAGCGCCTGATCGAAAGGCTGTTCCAGAGCTATTTCATGGAAGGCGGGGATATCGGCGATATCGCCGTGCTCAACGCGCTGGCCAGGGAATGCGGCGTCGCGCTTGGCGATGCTCCGCTAGCCGACGCGCTCGGGGCCGACCGGCCGCGTCCGGCGCCCCACGCCGTATCCGGGGTGCCCTACTTCGTCTTCAACCATCGCCTTGCGCTGTCCGGCGCCCAGCCTGCCGAAATACTGCACCAGGCGATGCTGCAAGCGCTGGCTTGAGGCCGCCGTCGGTCGACAAAAAAGGAGGGGGATATCCCCCTCCAAGGCAGTTGCTGCAAAGGA
>SSSX01000858.1 GCA_015657735.1 Zoogloeaceae bacterium | reverse complement strand
AGGTGGCCGGCGTAGCGCTCGGGCTCCTGCTGGAACACCCAGCGATCCACCTCGGAGCCGAAGTGGTACAGGCGGCCGTTGTATTCGAGCGGGTAGTCCTTGACGTCCCAGCCCTTGCCCGGCACGCCGAGGATGGGCAGCTGGCACATGTTGCAGACGTAGGGCAGCGTTTCGGGGTAGGTCTTGGCCATGTTGCCGTCGACCACGTTGTCGATGAACACGTCCCAGCACTGGCCCCAGGTGTCGTTCCAGCCGGGGTACTTCTCTTCCAGCCAGGCCCGCTCGTCCGGCGTCACGCCGGCGGCCGGGTTCCACCACAGGGTCGGGCGCCAGAAATAGGAGCCCAGGTGCATGCCGTGATGGGTCTGGCCGATGTCCTTCAGGAAGATGTCCCAGTACCACGGCAAATCGAGGCCCATGTCGGTGAGGGCGCGCTCGAACTGGGCGACGATCCATTCCTCCATGAACTCCTTGAAGGACTGCTTGCGGTGCGCGAGCGGGGTGTAATAGTCCATGATCGGACCGGTCAGCACCGAGAACAGCTTCCAGGCGCCCCACACCGCGATATCGACACGCTTCTGGGCCTCGGCCTTGTGGCCGTTTTCGATCAGCACCTTGAGGGCCGGACCACCGATCTGGGCGTGGCGCGACTCGTCGGTCTGGATGCTCGAAATGAGGTTGGCGAAAGTATGGTCGCCGGCCTCCGCCGCATCCGCCGCCAGCCCCAGGAACTGCATGTTGGTGAAGCCGGTCTCGAAACTGAAGGTCAGCATGATGGAAACGCTGATCGCGTCGCGGGTCATCATGATGTCGTCGAAGAAATGACGCGCCGCGATCATCGCCCACTCGTTGGTGTCGTAGGCCTTGAAGGCCCAGTCCATCTGGCGGTCCTTGGCGACGTGCTCGTGCGGGAAATAAAGCTGCATCTGGCCGTGGCGGATCTCGTCCATGCAGCCCAGCGTCGCCATGTTGCGCATGCCCGGCGCCTTCGAGAAACGCATCATGCGCGCCTCGGCGCTGGCCGCCGCGTATTCGCCGCGGGCGATGGCGCCGTAATGCGCCTT
>SSSX01000857.1 GCA_015657735.1 Zoogloeaceae bacterium | reverse complement strand
TGGCCTTCACGTCATGGTTGGTGGTGGCCTCGATGGCCTTCACCGCCTCCCCGTCCGCTACCGAGAAATCAGCGATCACCGCGTCCAGTTCGGCCACGGTGGCGGCGGAGAAGGGGGCGATCTCGGCCAGCTCGGGCGCGGCGGCAAGGGCTTTCAGCCACTCGATCTCGACCTTGACCCGGTTGCGGATCAGGCCGAACTCGGAAAAATGCCCGCGCAGCGCGGAAACCTTGGATTCGTAGCGGCCGTCGAGGGGCGACAGCGCGGTGATGGGCTGGAGATTCATGCGTAAAGGCCTTGGGGCGAAAAAGCAAAGTTCTCCATTTTACCGTCTTGGAGGTCCGTTCGCCGATGATAAAATCCGGGCTCCCCCAACAGCAGCACCTCATCATGAGCAAAGGTTCACAACAACTCGAACGCTTCATCTTCTGGAGTCGCTGGCTCCAGGCCCCCCTCTACCTCGGTCTGATCGTCGCCCAGGGCATCTACGTGTGGCTGTTCATGGCCGAACTCGGTCATCTGCTCACATCGGTCTTCGAATCCGGTGGCCACATCAGCGAAACCGAGACCATGCTGGTGGTTCTCGGCCTGATCGACGTGGTGATGATCGCCAACCTGCTGATCATGGTGATCATCGGCGGCTACGAAACCTTCGTCTCGCGCCTTGACCTGGAAGACCATCCGGACCAGCCCGAATGGCTGTCCCACGTGAACGCCGGCGTACTCAAGATCAAGCTGTCCACCGCCATCATCGGCATCTCCTCGATCCACCTGCTCAAGACCTTCATCAATGCCGCAAACATCGCCGAGCACACCATCATGTGGCAGGTGATCATCCATGTGGTGTTCCTCGTCTCCGCCCTTGCCATGGCGATGGTGGACAAGATGATGAACCAGACCGTTTTGCTGTCAAAACACTAAAGAGAGGGAGCTTCACCCATGACCGCCATCAAACAGGAAGACCTGATCCAGTCCGTCGCGGACGCCTTCCAGTACATCAGCTACTACCACCCGCTGGATTACATCAAGGCGCTGGGTGAAGCCTACGAGCGCGAGGAATCCCCCGCCGCCAAGGACGCCATCGCCCAGATCCTGACCAACTCGCGCATGGCCGCCGAAGGCCACCGCCCGATCTGCCAGGACACCGGTATCGGCATGGTCTTCATCAAGGTCGGCATGCAGGTCACCTGGCCGGACGCCACCATGAGCGTCCAGCAGATGATCGACGAAGGCGTGCGCCGCGCCTATGCAAACCCCGATAACCCGCTCCGCGCCTCGGTGCTGGCCGATCCCGCCGGTGCCCGCAAGAACACCAAGGACAACACCCCGGCGGTGGTCCACTTCGAGCTC
>SSSX01000139.1 GCA_015657735.1 Zoogloeaceae bacterium | reverse complement strand
TCGGCCATGCCGGCGGCGGTGGCGCCGACCAGCAGCAGCTTGCCGCGCAGGGCCTCGGCCGGCACCTCGCCCTTGAGGACGGCCTGGTACGAATAGTGCATATAGGTGCCCGGCGGGCCGGAAAACGGGATGCGCTGCCAGCCCGCCCGCTGCCACAGCTTGCGGTCGAGGCCGGGATCGTCGGCGGGCTGCGGATAGCGCCCGGCCGCCGCCGGATCGATGAGGCGCAGCAGCGCCAGCCCGAGCTGCGGATAGCGGGCCGCCCCGAAGCCTTCCCACAGATACACGCTGCGCGCGATGCCGTCCGGGTCGAACTCGACCTGGCTGTGGCCGAGAGCCGCCGCGGCGCTGGCCAGATCCGGCAACGGCAGCACCTCGCCGCTCAGCACCGAACCGGTGGTGGCCTGGCCGAAGGGCAGCACCACGCGCCCGCTGGCGCGCATCGCCCGGGCCAGTTCCTGGTCGGCCTCGGCGTCGTCCTGGCTGGGCGTGTCGAGGAGGATGTCGAGCACCACCGCCGCTGCGCCGACTTCGCGGGCGCGATCGATCAGCGCCGCGTGCACCCGCCTCGACCACGGCCAGCGGCCGATGCCGGCCAGACTCGTGTCGTCGATCGCCACCACCACCACGTCGGCGCTCGGCGCCCGCCGCCACGCCGACAGCAGCGCGTCGTAGATGGTCTGGTCGATCCGCCACAGCCAGCCCTCGAGCGCCGCCAGCACCACCAGCAGCACGCACAGCAGGGTCACCGCAAACCACTCGAGGGTGGGCCGGCGCAGGGTTGCGGCAGTACTCTTCACGAACCGGGGACGGCAGGCGCCGACAGCGTCCACAGCGGCAGCAGGGGGACGAACGCAGCGTCTGGACGCCCGACCACGGGCTGACGCCGCCATCCGGATCGGTGGCGCGCAGGCGCAGGTAGTAGGTGCCGGACGCCGGCTCGGGCACGGTCAGTGCCGCCTCGCCGATGCGCTGGTCGACCAGCAGGTCGGCGAAACCCGCGTCGCGCGCCAGCTGCACGTCGTAAATCTGCCCGGCGCGGCCGGACCAGGCCAGCCGCAGGTGCTGGTTGTAGCGGACGACGCTGGCCGCGCCGGGCGCGCCGCGCACGATCAGCAGCCGGCTGTCGCTCCACGGCCCCGCCTCGCCGGTGGCGCGCAGGCTGGCGATGCGCCACTGGTAGCGGCCCGGCGGCAGGCCCGGCTCGGCGGACAGGGCGTCGATGTCGCGCTCGACGCGTGGCCGGGCGAACGTCGCCTCGTCGGCAATCTGCAGGCGGTAGCCGGCCGCTTCGGGACTGCGGCTCCAGGTCAGCGCCGCGCGGTCGGCGTCGACGGCCGGCGGCGGCACCGGACGGGCCCGCAGCTCGAAGGCGCGGGCCGCATCGAAGCCTTCGAGGCCGGCCTCGTCGATGGCCCGCACGCGCAGCCACCAGACACCGTCCGGCAGATCGGTGAAACGCGCCGGCGGCGCCGCAAACACCCCGTCGGTGACGATGTCGGTGAAACGCTCGTCGCGGGCGATCTGGGCGCGGTAGGCACGCGCCTGGTCCACCGGCGCGAACGGCAACTGCACCGCGACCCGCTCGAAACGCGCCGGCACGCCATCGAGGGACGGCGCCGCGAGCAGCGGTCGCAACGGCGGAATCGGTTCGCCGGCGCGGGCGACCACGCCGAAACCGGCGGGCAGCGCCTTGGCGGGCTGGCCGCCGGCCGGGCTCATCCGCACCTCGCCGCCGGTCACCTCGGCCTGGGCGGCCTGGCCGGCCGCATCCGAACCGACCCG
>SSSX01000856.1 GCA_015657735.1 Zoogloeaceae bacterium | reverse complement strand
GCTCGACAAGTGGTTCCAGTTGCAGGCGGGTGCCTGGCGCTGGTCGGCATCGGCGCCCTCAACCCTGGAGCAGGTGCGGGCGCTGATGGGCAATCCGGCCTTCAGTCTGTCCAACCCCAACAAGGTGTACGCCCTGTTGGGTGGCTACTTCAAGGCCAATGCGGCCGAGTTCCACCGCGAGGATGGGGCCGGCTATGCCTTCTGGGCGGAACAGGTGATCGCCCTCAATCGCAGCAATCCCCAGGTGGCGTCGCGCATGGCGCGGGCGCTGGAGGGCTGGCGCAAGTTCACGCCGGAGATCCAGGTGCGGATCCGTGCGGCGCTGGAGACGGTGGCTGCGGAGGAGGGGTTGTCGCCGGACGTGGCGGAGATCGTCGGCAAGGCGCTGGCCTGACTCTGACGTGATTGCAGGTGGTTCCCGGAGCCCGCATCCGGGAGCACCGATTCAGCGTGACCCCCGGGTGACCGGGGTCGTCTTCCACCCCTGAGTCGAAGGCGTTTGAGTGATCGACCCCGAGGCCGTGGCGACTTCAGCGCTGTTGCAGTACGCGGCCGATGCGCTCGGCAGCTTCCCGCAGGCGGGCTTTGTCCGTGGTGTAGGCGATGCGCAGGTGGCGTTCGGGGGCATTGTCGCCAAAATCCAGCCCGGGGGTGGTGGCCACGCCGGCTTCCTCGATGAGGCGTTGGGCGAGGGTTTCGCTGCTGTCGGCGAGGCCCGAGATGTCGGCGTAGAGGTAAAACGCGCCCTGGGGCTCGGTGGCGAACTGAAAGCCGACATCACGCAGGGCCGGCAGCAGGGTGTTGCGGCGGTCGGCAAAGGCGTGGCGGCGCTCCTCGAGGATTTCCAGGGTGGCGGGGGCGAAGGCCGCCAGCGCGGCATGCTGGGCGGGGGTGGAGGGGGAAATGAAGAAGTGCTGGGCGAGCTTTTCGATCTCACGTACATAGGCCGGGGGAACCACCATCCAGCCCAGACGCCAGCCGGTCATGCCGAAATACTTGGAGAAGCTGTTCACCACAAAGATGTCATCCAGGCGTGACAGGGCGGTGCTGGCGTCCACGCCGTAGTTGAGACCCTGGTAGATCTCGTCCACGATCAGGATGCCGCCCCGGGCCTGGACGCAGTGCTGCAGGGCGGCGATCTCGTCGAGGCTGAGCAGGGTGCCCGTGGGGTTGGCCGGGGAAGCGACCATCAGGCCCCGGGTGTTCGGCGTCCAGGCGGCGTTCACCTGGGTGGGGGTCGGCTGAAAGCGGGTGTCGGCATACACCGGCAGGGGCACCGGTTGGCCTTCGAAGCTCCGCACCAGATGGCGGTTGGAGGGATAGCCGGGATCGGGGAGCAGCCATTCGTCGCCTGGATTGGTCAGCACGCCGAGGGCCAGCATCAGTGCGCCCGAGGCGCCGGGGGTGATGATGATGCGCTCGGGGGCGACGTCGGCGCCGAAGCGGTCATGGTAGAAGCGTGCGATGGCTTCACGCAGTGCGGTGAGGCCAAGGGCGGGGGTGTAATGCACATGACCACCGGCCAGAAAACCTTGGGCGGCTTCAATCATCGGTGCCGGGCTGGGGAAGTCCGGCTCGCCCACTTCCAGGTGGATGATGTCGCGCCCGGCCGCGGCCAGTTCGTGGGCGCGCTTGAGGATCTCCATCACGTGGAAGGGCTGGATGTCGGCCATGCGGCGGGCGATGGGGGGCATTCTTGTGTTTCCTCAAGCAAAAAACAAAAAAGCGCCGATTGCTCGGCGCTTTTTTTGCTCCGGAGCAGCCGGGCGGCTGCTGCGAAGTTACACCGACAGGGCCAGTTCGAACAGTTCGCGCTTGAGCATGAACTGCTTGGGCAGACGGTCCTGCAGCTTGTCGAACCATTCCTTGTGGCCGGCCAGTTCGGTCTTCCAGGCCTCCGCATCGATCCTGACCAGGGCGTCGAACTCTTCCTTGGTGACGTCGGAGCCGGTCCAGTCGATGTCTTCGTACTGGGGCATCCAGCCGAGGGCGTTCTCGGTGGCGGCGACGCGGCCGCGAACGCGATCAACAACCCACTTCAGCACGCGCATGTTCTCACCGAAACCGGGCCACATGAACTCGCCCTTCTCGTTCATGCGGAACCAGTTGACGCAGAAGATGCCGGGAGCCTGATCCACGGTGTGACCCATCTTCAGCCAGTGGTTGAAGTAGTCACCCATGTGGTAGCCGCAGAAGGGCAGCATGGCGAACGGGTCACGACGGACCACGCCCTGGGCACCGAAGGCGGCAGCCGTGGTTTCGGAGCCGAGGGTGGCCGCCATGTAGACGCCGTAGTTCCAGTTGAAGGCCTGGTACACCAGCGGCACGGTGGTGGCGCGGCGGCCGCCGAAGATGAAGGCGGAAATGGGCACGCCGGCGGGGTCTTCCCAGGCCGGGTCGATGGACGGGCACTGGCTGGCCGGGGCGGTGAAACGGGAGTTCGGGTGGGCAGCCTTGCGGCCGGTCTCCTTGGCCAGTTCCGGCGTCCAGTCCTTGCCTTGCCAGTCGATCAGGTGAGCCGGGGCTTCCTTGGTCATGCCTTCCCACCACACGTCGCCATCGTCAGTCAGGGCGACGTTGGTGAAGATGATGTTTTCCTTGAGGGTGGCCAGGGCGTTGTAGTTGGTCTTCTCGGAGGTGCCGGGGGCGACGCCGAAGAAGCCCGCTTCGGGGTTGATGGCGTAGAAGCGGGTGGAGCCGTCGGCTTCCTT
>SSSX01000855.1 GCA_015657735.1 Zoogloeaceae bacterium | reverse complement strand
GCCTGTCGCTCCTCGAGCGGACCCTGTCGGCGACGCTCAACACGCTGGGGCAGCTGCTCAAGGCTGTTCCGGCGCAGGGCGATTCCCAGCCCGACGGCGGAGCCGCGGCCAAATGAACGCGCCCGCGAAACGCCGCGACACGGGGGTTGTGAACGCGCTGACGATCGACGTCGAGGACTACTTCCAGGTGTCGGCGCTGGCGCCGCATTTTCCGAAGGAATGCTGGAACGACACCCCTTGCCGCGTCGAGCGCAACGTTCATCGGATTCTCGAACTGATGCACAGCCACGACGCCAAGGGCACCTTCTTCACCCTTGGCTGGATCGCCGAGCGCTACCCGAAGCTGATCCGCCTGATTGCGATGGAAGGCCACGAGATCGCCAGCCACGGCTACGGCCACCAGCGCGCCAGCGAGCAGACGCCGGAAGCCTTCCTGGCCGACATCCAGCTGGCCAAGGCGGTGCTCGAGGATATCGCCGACTGTCAGGTGAAGGGCTACCGCGCGCCGAGCTTTTCGGTCGGGCTGTCCAATCCGTGGGCTCACGGCTGCATCGAAACGGCCGGTTACGCCTACAGCTCCAGCGTCTACCCGGTCAAGCACGATCATTACGGCGTGCCCGACGCGCCGCGTTTTCCGTATCCGGTCGGCAAGGGGCTGGTCGAAATCCCGATCACCACCGTGCGCCGCTTCGGCCGCAACTGGCCGGTCGGCGGCGGCGGCTATTTCCGCCTGCTGCCTTACCCGGTCTCGGCGTGGGGCATCCGCAAGGTGAATCAGGAAGACCGGCGTCCGGCCATCTTCTACTTCCATCCGTGGGAGATCGATCCGGAGCAGCCGGTGGTCAAGGAAGCGAGCGCCAAGACCCGCTTCCGGCACTACGTCAATCTGGAGCACACCGAGGCCCGTCTTGCCCGCCTGTTGCAGGATTTCTCGTGGGGGCGGATGGACGAAGTCTTTCTCCCCGCACTCCAAACGTCAGCCTGAGGTTTCGGGAATGGTTTCTGTTGTCAAGGTACGCCCGTTCGTGGCGGGAGATTCCGCGGGCTGGAACGAATTCGTCTTCGCCTGCCCGGAGGCCACGTTCTTTCACCGCATCGAATGGCGCGACATCATGGCGTCGGTGTTCCGTCACCGCACCCACTACCTGCTCGCCGAGCGTGACGGCCGGATCGTCGCGGTGCTGCCGCTGGCGGAGGTCAAGAGCCGCCTGTTCGGCCACGCGATGACCTCGCTGCCGTTCGCCGTCTATGGCGGGGTCGCCGGCAGCGACGCCGAGGCGGTGGCGGCCCTCGAGGCGGCTGCCGACGAACTCGCCCGCAAGGCCGGCGTCCAGCACCTCGAATACCGCAACCTCACGGAACGCCACGGCGACTGGCCACGGCAGGATCTGTACGTCACCTTCCGCAAGGAAATCCTCCCCGACGACGACGCCAACATGGCCGCGATCCCCCGCAAGCAGCGGGCGATGGTGCGCAAGGGCATCAAGAACGGCCTGGTCAGCCAGGTCGATGGAAACGTCGAGCGCTTCTTCGCGCTGTATTCCGACAACGTGCTGCGCCACGGCACGCCGGCGCTGCCGAAACGTTTCTTTGAAACCCTGCTCGCCGTTTTCGGGCAGGATTGCGAGGTGATGACCGTTTCAACGCCCGATGGCAAACCCCTGTCGACGGTCCTGAGCTTCTATTTCCGGGACGAGGTTCTGCCGTACTACGCCGGCGACGATCTGGCGGCCCGCGACCTCGCCGCCAACGACTTCAAATACTGGGAACTGATGCGTCGGGCGAGTGCCAGGGGTTATCGCATTTTTGACTACGGGCGCAGCAAGATCGGCACCGGTCCCTACAGTTTCAAGAAGAACTGGGGTTTCGAGCCGACGCCGCTGTCCTACGAATACCGCCTCTACAAACGCGACGCCGTGCCGCAGAACAACCCGATGAATCCCAAGTATCGCGCCTTCATCGCCATGTGGCGGCGGCTTCCCCTCGCCGTTGCCAACACGCTCGGTCCGCACATCGTCCGCAACCTGGGGTGACAGCCGGTGGCCGACGATCGCACGCCTCTGCTCTACCTGGTCCATCGCATTCCGTATCCGCCCAACAAGGGCGACAAGGTCCGTTCCTTCAACATCCTGCGCCAGCTCGCCCGGCGGCACCGGGTGTTTCTGGGCACCTTCGTCGATCATCCGGACGACGTCCAGCACGTCGGGCGCCTGTCGGAGTGGTGCGAGGAAGTCCGGGCGATACGCCTCGACCCGCGGCTGGCGCGGCTCGCCAGCCTGCGCGGGGTGCTCACCGGCGAGGCGCTGAGCCTGCCGTACTACCGCAGCGCCGAACTCGCGGAGTGGATCGGGCGCGTCGTGGCCCGTGAAGGCATCCGCGACGCGGTGGCGTTTTCCGGCCCGATGGCCCAGTATCTCGACGCCCCGGGCCTGGCCCGCCGGGTCATCGATTTCTGCGACCTCGATTCCGCCAAGTGGACCCAATACGCCGCCGATCACCGCTGGCCGATGTCGTGGCTGTATCGCCGCGAAGGGCGTCGCCTGCTGGCCTTCGAGCGCGCGGCGGCGGCGGCCGGCGATGCCAGCCTGTTCGTCACCGAGGCCGAGGCCGACCTGTTCCGCCACGCGGCGCCGGAAGTCGCGGCCAAGGTCCGCGCCATGCAGAACGGTGTCGATGCCGATTATTTTTCGCCCGACCATGGATTCGCCAGCCCGTATCCGCCGGGCGGCCCGGTGCTGGTGTTCACCGGCGCGATGGACTACTGGCCCAATATCGACGCGGTGGTCTGGTTTGCCGGCGAGCTGCTGCCGCAGATCCGCGCCCGTTTTCCCGGCGCGCGCTTCTGGATCGTCGGCATGAACCCGGCGCCGGCAGTGCAGGCGCTGGCCGGGGAGGGGGTCGTCGTGACCGGCACCGTGCCGGACGTGCGGCCCTACCTCGCCCACGCCGATGTGATCGTCGCGCCGCTGCGCATCGCTCGCGGCATCCAGAACAAGGTCCTCGAGGCGATGGCGATGGCGCGTCCGGTCGTGATTTCTTCGGCACCGGCGACCGGATTGGAAGCCCGCTCCGGCCATGACTGTGAGATTGCCCACAGTGGGGAGGCATTCGTTTCGCGTACCTTCGCACTGCTTGCTGATGTAACATTGCGCCGCACCATGGGGCTGGCTGCCCGTGAAACCGTGCTTCGCCATTACAGTTGGGCTGCCCATCTCGCCGTGCTCGAACGGCTGCTGGGCGCCCGCGACTAATCGGCTGCCCCGGCGGGCGGCCCGGCCGACACTCAAGGATCGATGAACGCCCCACGTCCCCTGGTGATCCACGTTGTTTACAGCTTCGACGTTGGCGGGTTGGAGAACGGGATCGTCAACCTGATCAACCGGATGCCGCCCGAGCGCTTCCGTCACATGATCGTCGCGCTGACCCACTGCGCGCCGTCGTTCGCGCAGCGCATCCAGCGCCACGACGTCGAGTTCATCTCGCTGCACAAACCGGCGGGTCACGGCATCAAGCTCTTTCCCCGCCTGTTCCGGCTGTTCCGCGAGCACAAACCGGCCATCGTGCATACCCGCAACCTGGCCGCCCTCGAAATGGTGGTGCCGGCCTGGCTGGCGCGGGTGCCGGTGCGCATCCACGGCGAACATGGCTGGGACAATTCCGACCTCGAAGGCAGCAACCGGACCTACCGCCTCGTCCGCCGGGCCTATTCGCCGTTCGTGTCGGCCTACGTCGCGTTGTCGCGGCGCATCGAGTCCTACCTCACCGATGAAGTCGGCGTCGGCGCCGGGCGCGTGCGCCGCATCTGCAACGGCGTCGACACCGAGCGTTTCACGCCGGCCGCCGGGCGGGCGAGCATTCCGGGTTCGCCGTTCAACGATCCGGAGCTGGTCGTTTTCGGCACGGTCGGCCGCCTGCAGGCCGTCAAGGATCATGCCAACCTGATCCGCGCCTTCGCGCTGCTGCTCGCGCGCCGGCCCGAGGCGGCGCGGCGGGCGCGCCTGATGATCGTCGGTGGTGGCGCGCTCCACGCCGCGCTGCAGGCCCAGATCGCCGAGGCGCGGCTCGAAGCTTGCGTGTGGCTCGCCGGCGAACGTTCCGACGTGCCCCTGATGACCCGCGGCATCGACATCTTCGTGCTGCCTTCGCTCGCCGAGGGCATCTCCAACACCCTGCTCGAAGCGATGGCCACCGGTCTGCCGGTGATCGCCACCGATGTCGGCGGCAACGCCGAGCTGGTCGTCGACGCCCAGACCGGCACCCTCGTGCCGTCGGCCGACTCGGGGCGCCTCGCCGACGCGATGCAGGCGCTGCTCGACGAT
>SSSX01000854.1 GCA_015657735.1 Zoogloeaceae bacterium | reverse complement strand
TACACCGAGAATGCGCTGATCGGTTCCGTCGCCATCCAATTCTGAGCACCTCATGTACGAAGCGTATTTTGGTTTGCGGGGCAAGCCTTTCCAGCTCAACCCGGACCCGTCCTTCTTCTACGGCAGCCGCGGCCATCGCCGGGCGATGGCCTATCTCGAATACGGCCTCCATCAGAACGAAGGTTTCATCGTCATCACCGGCGAAATCGGCGCGGGCAAGACCCTGCTCGTGCGCAGCCTGCTTGAAAAGCTCGATCCGAAGAAAATCGTCGCGGCCAATCTGGTGAGCACCCAGATCGACGCCGACGACATCCTGCGCCTCGTCGCTGCATCCTTCGGCATCCCCAGCAAACATCTGTCGAAAAGCGATCTGCTGCTCGCCATCGAGGCTTTTCTGGTCAGCACCACGGCCGCCGGCAAGCGGGCGCTGCTGATCGTCGACGAGGCCCAGAACCTCACGCCGAAGGCGGTCGAGGAGCTGCGCATGCTCTCCAACTTCCAGCTCGAAGACCATGCGCTGCTGCAAAGCTTCCTGGTCGGTCAGCCCGAGTTCCGGGCCATCATGCAGAGTCCGGAGATGGTGCAGTTGCGCCAGCGGGTCATCGCCTCCTACCACCTCGGTCCGCTCGACCAGCAGGAAACCCACGCCTACGTCGAGCACCGCCTCGCCTGTGTCGGCTGGAAGGGCAACCCGGCCTTCGATGCGGAGGCGATGCGCGAGATCTACAACGTCGCCCAGGGCATTCCGCGGCGGATCAATGCGGTGTGCGACCGGATCATGCTGGCGGCCTTTCTCGGCGAGCAGCGCCGGGTCGGGGTCGAACTGGTCAATCAGATCGTCTCCGAGATGCGCGAGGAGCAGGTCACGCCGACGCCGGTCAGCGCCGGCGAGCAGCCGGTGGTGCCGGGTCTGGTGCCGGCGAGCGGGGCCGCTCTCGATCTGCAACGCCTGCTCGCCGATCCGGCGGCCGCACAGGCACTGGCTGCGGCCGGGCCGGCGTTCGACATGACGCGTTTCGACGAACGCCTGTCGCTCCTCGAGCGGACCCTGTCGGCGACGCTCAACACGCTGGGGCAGCTGCTCAAGGCTGTTCCGGCGCAGGGCGATTCCCAGCCCGACGGCGGAGCCGCGGCCAAATGAACGCGCCCGCGAAACGCCGCGACAC
>SSSX01000853.1 GCA_015657735.1 Zoogloeaceae bacterium | reverse complement strand
GAATTCGGCGGCCGAGGCGATGAAGTGCGACACGGCGGGGTCGCCGAGGGCCTCGCGGTTGATCAGCCGCTCCATCACGAAACGCGCCAGCCGCTGCTCTTCCTCCTGGAGGCTGCGGTAGCGGGCCAGTTCGCGGTTGCGTTCCTCGGCCTGACGCTGCATGGCCTTGAGGCGCAGGATCACGCCGAGCTTGGCGTGGAGCATTTCGCGGGACGCCGGTTTGCACAGGTAGGCGTCGGCGCCGGCTTCGAGCGCGCGCATCTGCGTCGCCTCGTCGAGGCTGCCGGTGAACACCAGGCTGGGAATCCAGCTGCCGTCGGTGCGGGCGCGCACCGTCTGGAGCAGCTCGATGCCGTCCATGCCCGGCAGGCCGACATCGGTCATCAACACGTCGGGGTAAGCCTGGGCAATGTGCGCGAGAGCTTCGCCGGCCGTGCCGACGCCGGCGACGCGGTGGCCGAGCGCCACCAGATCCCGACGGATCAGGAACAGATCGTCGGGATTGTCATCAACAACAAGGATGAAGAGGGATTCGGAATGATGCTCCGCCACCGTCAGACGATCGGGAAGAGCTTGCCGAAGTTGGCGATGTCGAGCACCTGACGCACGCTGCCCTTGGCATTGGCCAGGCACACCGTCTTGCCGGACGTCTTGGCCTTGTCGCGCAGCATCAGCAGCATGCCGAGGGCGGAACTGTCGAGGCAGGCGACGTTGCCCAGATCCACCGCGACCTCCGTGGTGCCGGGACTGCCGAGGGCCTTGTCCACCGCATCGCGGAATTCGCGGTGGGAGTTGAAATCGAAACGCCCGGAAAGCTGAATCCTGGCCTGACTCTGCAGGGTGCTGACGCTGGTATCCATGTCTTGCCTCTAATTATCCGTTCTACTTGCAACTATGCCGGCACAAACCGGCTCACGCCTTCTGGCCGCGACGCTCGCCCGCACGCAGGCGGGACAGCACGCGCTGGCCGACATCCTTCAGTGGCGCCACCTCGTCGAGGGCACCGATCATTGCCGCCTCACGCGGCATGCCATACACCACGCACGACTCCTGGTCCTGCCCGATCGTCCACGCCCCGGCCTGACGCATTGCCAGCAAACCCTGCGCACCATCCTTGCCCATGCCGGTGAGCAGCACGCCGAGCGCATGAGCGCCCGCCTGCCGGGCCACCGAATTGAACAGCACGTCCACCGCCGGCCGATGCCGATTGACCGGCTCGGACTGGGCGAGTTCGCAGACATACCCGCCGGCCGCGCGCCGCACCGACAGATGCGAGTGCCCGGGCGCCAGGTAGACCGTTCCCGGCACCACCTTTTCGCCCTGTTCGGCCTCCTTGACGCGCAGCGCGCACAGTCCGTCGAGCCGTTTGGCGAAGGACGCCGTGAACATCTCCGGCATATGCTGCACGATCAGGATCGGCGGCATTTGTCCGGGCAGAGAACATAGCACTTCCTTGATCGCCTCGGTGCCACCGGTCGACGCCCCGATCGCCACCAGGCGGTCGTGCAATACCCGCTCCGGAAGTCCTCCGGCAGCGCCGCCGTTTGCCTCGGAAGGCTCGCGCAGCAAGGGTTTCAACGGGGCCTGGGTTCTCACGGGAACCCGTGGCCGGGCGCCGTACGCGGCCTTGATCTTTTCACAAATTTCTACACGATAGTTTTCAACGCCCCCCGTCGAACTCACCGTCGGCTTCGGCACGAAGTCCACCGCGCCCAATTCGAGCGCCTGCAGCGTCGCCTCCGAACCCCGCTGGGTGAGGCTGGAGATCATCACGACCGGCATCGGGCGCAATCGCATCAGACGTGCCAGGAAATCGAGACCGTCCATTTTGGGCATCTCGATATCCAGGGTCAGCACGTCCGGATGGTGCGTCTTGATCATCTCCCGCGCCACGATGGGATCGGGCGCGACGCCCACCACTTCCAGGTCGGGTGCCGAGTTGATGACCTCGGTCAGCATGCTGCGCATCAGCGCGGAGTCGTCGATGATGAGAACCTTGATTGCCATTCTTTGCTTCCAGTCTCGGCCAGGGTACGCAAACCCGCTCAACCAAAGAGCTCGACGTCACCCTGCACATTGTCGCGTCGAAGTCGGGCTTCATATTCGCGCTCGCGCGCGATGAGCGTGTCGTTTTTAACACGGACCAGCTTTTTCATCATGACCCGTCCGTTGGCCGGAAAGAAATATACCTTGCGCGGGTAGATATCAAGCAAATCCTGCGCCACCACGGGTATGCGTTCGGTGTGCAGGTAGTCGAGCACGAACTCGGCGTTCTTCTCGCCGACCTGGGCCTGAGTCAGGCTGGCCAGCACCTTGCCGCCGCCGAAAACCTTGGCCTCCAGGCTGCTGCGCCGCGCGCCCAGTTTGAGCAGATGGTTGAGCAGAACCTCCATCGCGTAGGCGCCATAGCGGGCCGACGTCGACAGCACGCCCGACTCGCCGCCTTCCGGCAGCATGAAATGGTTCATGCCGCCGAGCCCCTTGTCGCGGTCGCGGATGCAGGCCGTGACACACGAACCGAGCACCGTCACCAGCAGCATGTCGGCCGTCGTGACGAAGTATTCCCCCGGCAGAACCTTCACCGCGTCGCAATCGAAAGTGCGGTCGAAATAGCGGTTGGTTGCCAGATGCTCCACATAGCCGGCATCAACGGTCACGGGCATCCGTCCTTTCGTAGACCGTCCGCCCCAGCGAGCGGAAGAGGTCGGCAGCGTGCAGGAAGCTTTCCGAATGCCCGGCGAACAGCAGGCCGTCCTTCTTGAGCAGGGGCACGAAGCGCTTGAGGATCGCGTACTGCGTGGGCTTGTCGAAATAGATCATCACGTTGCGGCAGAACATCACGTCGAACGGCCCCTGCAGCGCCCAGGCGTTGTCGAGCAGGTTGATCCGCTTGAATTCGATGAGCCGTTGCAGTTCCGGCCGCACCCGCGCGAAGCCGGCCTGGGCGCCGGTGCCTTTCTGGAAGAAGCGTTGCATGCGCTCCCGCGACAGGCGGTCGACGCGATCCATGCCATAGACGCCCTTGTGGGCCGTGGCAAGAACGTTGGTGTCGATGTCGGTGGCGACGATCTGCACCGGCGGCGTCATGGTGTTGAAGGCTTCGCAGGCGGTGATGGCGAGGCTGTAAGGCTCCTCGCCGGTCGACGCGGCGCTGCACCAGATGCGCAGCGGGTTGCGGCTGGTGTGCTTCTTCAGGCGCTCGGCGAGGATGTCGAAGTGATGGGCCTCGCGGAAGAAGGAGGTCAGATTCGTCGTCAGGCTGTTGATGAAGGTTTCCCACTCATCGGGCTCGCGCTCGGCGCGGTCGAGGTAGTCGGAGAAGGTCCGGTCGCCGCGGGCACGCAGGCGCCGGGCCAGCCGGCTGTACACCATGTCCTGCTTGACCGGCGACAGCGAGATGCCGGCATGCTTGTAGAGCAGGCCGCGCACACGTTCAAAGTCGGCCGCCGAAAAGGCGAACTCGCGCTCCGGCGATGCCGCGAAGTTGGTTGCCGCCGGGCTGCGCAGCGCAGCGGCGGGAGCGCTCGCCGGTCGCGGCGGGATGGCCGGCCGTTTGACGCCGGTGCCTGCCGACGGCGTCGTCAGCGATTTACGGAGTATCGGTTTTTCAATCGTCATGTCTGGGCTTTCTAGAATTCTTCCCACTCATCGTCCAGTTCACTGCCCGCGCCGCCTCCGGCCAGCCGCACCTTCGACAGCGGTGCCGCGGCCCGCTGCGGCGCCGGGCGGGCGGACCGCTCCGGCAGGCGGGCGACGTTGTCGGGCACCGCCGCGGCGGGCTGTCCGTCACTGAGCCGGAACAGCGCCACCGCCCGGACCAGCGTGCGGGCCTGGTCCTCGAGGCTCTCGGCGGCGGCTGCCGCCTCCTCGACCAGTGCCGCGTTCTGCTGCGTCACCTCGTCCATCTGTCCGACCGCCTGCGTCACCTGCTCG
>SSSX01000017.1 GCA_015657735.1 Zoogloeaceae bacterium | reverse complement strand
GGCCTGCTCCAGATCGCCGGCCTCGGCCACCAGCGCCAGCGCCCGGCGGTACAGCATGTGGCCGGTGGGCGTCAGCACCGCCTTGCGGCCCTGGATTTCGAAGGCCCGCACGCCGAGCACCGACTCGATCTTCTGCACCGCATAGCTCACCGACGACTGGCTCTTGAAGAGCGCCTCGGCGGCCTGCGCATAGCCGCCGGATTCGACGACGGCGATCAGCGCACGCCACTGCTCGAGCGCGATATGGGGCGTGGGGAGCACAGCCATAATCTAATAATCCGATAGGTTTGAACTAAATTTTGCGCTTTTTTATCGCCGCGGCAAATTGTTTAATACGCACACCCCAACCGAACCCGGAGTCTTCCAAATGAGCACCCTTCTCAAGATCAACACCAGCCTGTTCTCCAACCACGGCCAGTCCAGCCAGCTCGCCGACAGCTTCGCGACCGCCTGGCAGGTCAGCCACCCCGGCACCCGGGTCATCAACCGCGACCTCGCCCAGGAGCCCGTGCCCCACCTCGACGGCGCCCGCTTCATGTCCTTCCTCGCCAAGCCGGACGAGCGCAGCGCCGAGCAGCAGGCGGTGGTCGACTTCTCCGACGCGCTGATCGCCGAACTGCGCGCCGCCGACGTGATCGTCCTCGGCCTGCCGCTGTACAACTTCGGCGTGCCCTCGACGCTCAAGGCCTACTTCGACCACGTCGCCCGCGCCGGCGTCACCTTCCAATACACCGCCGAAGGCCCGAAGGGTCTGCTGAACGGCAAGAAGGTGTACATCTTCGCGGCCCGCGGCGGCCGCTACGCCGGCACCCCGCAGGACAGCCAGACCACCTACGTGCGCGACTTCCTCGGCTTCATCGGCATCACCGACGTCGAGTTCATCTACGCCGAAGGCCTCAACATGGGCGACGAAAGCAAGGCCACCGCGCTGGCCGGCGCACAGAAGGCCGTCGCCGAACTGGCCGCCTGATCGAACCCCACTCCACGGCGCGGCCGGCGCCTGCAGCGCCAGCCCGGCCCGCCCCCAACCCCACGGAGACCACCATGACGACCCGCAGCCTGCACAAGATCATTCCTTCGATTCCCGTGTCCGACGGCGCGGGCGTCAAGCTGCGACGCAGCCTGGGCCAGAGCCAGGGGCTGCGCCTCGACCCCTTCCTGATGCTCGACGAGTTCGCATCGGACAACCCCGACGACTATATCGCCGGCTTTCCGGCCCACCCGCACCGCGGCTTCGAAACCGTCACCTACATGCTCGAAGGCGACTTCCTGCACGAAGACCACCTCGGCCACAAGGGTCACCTGCGCGGCGGCGGCGCCCAGTGGATGACTGCCGGGCGCGGCATCATCCACTCCGAGATGCCACTGCAGCAGAGCGGCCGCCTGCACGGCTTCCAGTTCTGGATCAACCTGCCGGCCGCCGAAAAGATGAAGCCCGCGGCCTACCGCGACATCCAGCCGGAAGACATCCCGCTGCAGCAGATCGCCGGCGGCAGCGTGCGCGTGGTGGCCGGCAGCGTCGCCCGCCCGGACGGCCAGCCGCTGCCCGGCCCGATCCAGGGTTTGTCCACCGCGCCATTGTTCCTCGACGTGCGCCTCGACGCCGGTCAGCGCTTCAGCCAGGCTGTCGACGCCGGCCACACGGCCTTCCTCTACCCCTACGCCGGCAGCGTGAACGTAGGCACCGCCGCGCTGCCCGCCCGGCAGGTCGGCGTGCTGTCGGCCGGCGAACGCATCGAGGTGACGGCCGGCAGCGACGGCGCCGGCTTCCTGCTGCTCGCCGCCCGCCCGCTCGGCGAAGCGGTCGTGCAGTACGGCCCCTTCGTGATGAACACCCGCGAGGAAATCGAGCAGGCCCTCGACGATTACCGGGCCGGCACCCTCACCTGATGGAGTAAGCTTCCGGTCGGAATCCCCCTGACCGGAAGCACGACCATGGCTGGCTTCGAAAACTACGAACAAGACACCCGCGACATCGAACTGGAAATCGAGCGCAAGGGCGTCGCCCTCGGTATCGACTGGAAGAACGAACAGCAGGTACGCCAGCTGGCGCGCGACGCCCTCGACTTCCACGCCGCCGACACCGGGCGCATCGCCCACGACGCCATCGATTACACCCGTCTGGCCAGGATCGAGCTGTTCGGCCTGGCCGGTCTGATGCTGCGCACGATGCAGGAGAGCGCCAGCATCGGCATCGAAAGCCACGGCGGCGACGCCTGGAAAGCCTTCGCCCGCGCGCTGTGGGCCGAAATGAAGCTGCGCCAGCCGGAGCCGCCGGCCGACGCCTGATCAGCCGATCCGGCCCAGCCGCCAGCCGAGCAGCCCGCACAGCCCCAGCCCGACGGCGAGGCAGCCGGCCACGCCGAGCCAGCCGTCGAACTGCCAGGCCAGCCCCGACAGCGTGCCGATCAGACTCGCACCGAGGTAGTAGCTGCACACGTACAGCGCCGCGGCCAGCGCCCGCGCCGGCACCGGGCGGCGCCCGACCCAGCTCGCCGACACCGAATGGCCGGCGAAGAAGCCGAAAGTGAACAGCCCGACGCCGACGATCACCAGCGCCAGCTGCGGCGCCAGCGTCAGGCCGAGTCCGGCAGCCGACAGCGCCACCAGCCCGCGCAACGTGTTCGGGCGGCCGAAGCGGTCCACCAGCCGCGCCGCCAGGTTCGACGCCACGATACCCACCAGGTAGAGCAGGAACACCGTGCCGATCTGCGCCGGGCTCAGCGAGAACGGCGCCGCCACCAGCCGGAAGCCCAGATAGTTATAGAGGCTGGTAAAACAGCCCATCAGCAGGAAACCCATCGCGAACAGACCGCGCAGACCGGCATCGGCCAGAATCTGGCGCAGATGGCCGAACAGCTCGCCGAGCGCCCCGCGCGCCGGCCGGAAATGCCGCGACGGCGGCAGCAGACGCCAGAACGCGATCACCGTCAACGCCGCCAGCGCTGCCAGACAGAACAGCGAAACCCGCCAGTCGGCCAGCTCGGCGATCTGCGCGCCGACGAAGCGGCCGGCCAGACCGCCGAGCGCGTTGCCCGAAATGTACAAACCCATCGCCCGTCCGAGGCTGCCGGCTTCGAACTCCTCGCTGAGATAGGCCATCGCCACCGCCGGCAGCCCGGCCAGACTCATCCCGAGCAGCGCCCGCCACACCAGCAGCTCCCCGAAATCCGCCGAGAAAGCCGCCGCCAGCGTGAACAGCGTCGCCGCCACCAGCGCGCCGCCCATCACCGGCTTGCGGCCGATGCGGTCGGCCAGGATCGCCGCCGGAATCAGCGCCAGCGCCAGCGCGATGGTCGCCGCCGACACCGCTCCGCTGGCCAGCGCCGGACTGAGGCCGAACTCGCGGGCCAGCAGCGGCATCAGCGGCTGCAGGTTGTAGAGCAGCGCAAACGTCGAAAAGCCGCCGCAGAACAGCGCCAGCACGGCGCGACGGTAGGCCGGCGTGCCGGCCTGCAGGCGGGGAGCGGAGGGCGCCGACGACGGCGCCGCAGCGGACGGGCCGGCGGCCAGTTCGGTGCACGTGGCGGTGGTGTTCATAAGGCGATGCTAGCGCTCGGCAAAACCGCCAGTCCAATATATATTACAAAGACTATTGATCGTTTTTTTATATATATGGAACTGCGCCACCTGCGCTACTTCGTCGCCGTCGCCGAGGAACTCAACTTCACCCGCGCCGCCGCGCGCCTGCACATCGGCCAGCCGCCGCTCAGCCAGCAGATCCAGGCCCTCGAAGCCGAGCTGGGGCTGCTGCTTTTCGAGCGCACCCGGCGCCACGTCGCGCTGACCGAAGCCGGCCGGCTGTTCCTCGAGCGCGCCTACCGCATCCTCGGCAGCACCGAGCAGGCGGTGGCCGACGCCCGCCGCGCCGCCCGCGGCGAAGTCGGCCGCCTGCGCATCGGCTTCACGGCTTCGCTGCCCTTCACCAGCCTGCTGCCCAATCTGGTCCGCCGCCACCGCCGCTTGCGGCCGGATGTCACGCTGACGCTGCGCGAGATGTTCACCTCGGACCAGTACACCGCGCTCGAGAACGACGAACTGGACATCGGCTTCGTCCGCTACACCGGCCTGCCGCCGCCGCCCGGCATCGACCTGCACGAGATTCACCACGACCCGCTGCGCCTGGTGATCCACAGCAGCCATCCGCTCGCCGACCGGCCGACGCTGTCGATCGCCGACCTGCGCAACGAGAGCTTCATCTGCTATCCGCGAGGGGTCGGCACCGGGCTCGCCGCGCTGCTCCAGCAATTGTGCCTGGCCGCCGGCTTCGCCCCGCGCATCGTCCAGGAAGCCCGCGAGGCGACCACCCAGATCGGGCTTGTCGCCGCCGGCCTCGGCGTGGCCCTGCTCCCCGCGCCGCTCGAATGCGTGCGCATCGAAGGCGTGCGCTACGTGCCGGTCAGCGATCCGGGCGCCTATCTGTCGCTGGGCGTCGCACGCCGCCGCGGCAGCACGCCACCCATCGTCGCGGAATTCCTCGCCAGTCTCGACGACGCGCAGACAGCCCCCGGCGCCTGAGCGCAGGCGACGACGGCGCGCCGGACGGGCTGCACGCCCATTCCGGGCGCGCAAAGCAAAAGGCCACTCTCGCGAGTGGCCTTTTGCAGAAATTAGTGGTCGGGGAAAGAGGATTCGAACCTCCGGCCCCTGCGTCCCGAACGCAGTGCTCTACCAGGCTGAGCTATTCCCCGACGAACCCCTCGACAAGGGGCTTGAAACTTTTTTGACTGCCTGTTGGGCAGCCGGTCTTGCGGATCAGTGGTCGGGGAAAGAGGATTCGAACCTCCGGCCCCTGCGTCCCGAACGCAGTGCTCTACCAGGCTGAGCTATTCCCCGACGCTTTACCGCAAGGGCAGCAGATCAAACCATCCTGCCGCCACACACACTACCAAAAACAAAACAGCCACACATCACATCGACATTCGACTTTGTACAGCATGCCGAACATCAATATTTCCGTGCGACTGCGAACTTTGACAATTGTATCAAGGAGTCCTTGAAAACGGAAGGGGGTAACGCATCCAGCGCGTCGAGCGCGAGCTGAGCTTCGGCTTCGGCGACCTTCTGGGTCGCCTCGATGGCCCCGCTGGCGCGGATGGCCACCAGCACCGCGGCGAAATCGTCGCGGCCGCCGCTTTCGATGGCCTGCCGCACGCAGGCTGCGTGCTCGGCGGCGCCATGTTTCATCACGTGGATCAACGGCAGCGTCGGCTTGCCTTCCGCCAGATCATCGCCGATGTGCTTGCCGGTATCGGCCTCGTCGCCCGAATAGTCGAGGACATCATCGACCAGCTGGAAGGCGGTGCCGATGTGCATGCCGAAAGCAGCCAGCCGTTCTTCGATCTCCGGGCCGACGCCGCCGAGGATCGCGCCCAGGCGCGCGGCGGCTTCGAAGAGCTTGGCGGTCTTGTAGCGGATCACCCGCAGGTAGTCTTCGACCTCGACGTCGGCGTTGTGGCAGTTGAGCAACTGCAGCACCTCGCCTTCGGCGATCACGTTGGTGGCATCGGCAAGAACCTGCATCACGCGCATGTCCTTCACGCCGACCATCATCTGGAAGGCCCGCGAATACAGGAAATCGCCGACCAGCACCGAGGCCGCGTTGCCGAACATGGCGTTGGCGGTTTTGTTGCCGCGACGCAGTTCGGATTCGTCGACCACGTCGTCGTGGAGCAGCGTGGCGGTATGGATGAATTCGACGACGGCGGCCAGTTCGCGGTGATGGCTGCCGCGATAACCGGCGGCACCGGCGGTGAACAGCACCATCGCCGGACGGAGGCGCTTGCCGCCGCTGCCGATGATGTATTCGGCCACCTGACGGATGAGGACGACGTCGGAGTAGAGACGATCCCGGATGACGGCATCGAGCGCCTTCATGTCTTCGGCGATCGGCGCGTAAAGCTGCGTGAGAGACAAGGCGCTGCCCGGAACAGGAAAAAACGCGATGTTAGGGGGCGACCGCCATCCCGTCAAGCCGGCGGGCTCAAGGCGCCCCGGGCGCAACTGAGGCAGGCAACAGCAGATCGGGGCGATCGGAAAACACGCCGCTGACGCCCCACCCGGCCAGCCGACCGGCCTCGTCGGGCGCATTGACGGTGTAGACCAGCATCCGCAGGCCGGCGTCGCGCACTTCCGCCACGTGATCCGCCTGCAGGCCGCGGCGCGACAGGTTCAGCGACACGCAGCCGAGGCGCCGCGCGGTGGCCAGCGCGGCCGCGCTGCAGTAGTCGGCGAGGAAGGCGCGGGGCAGGCTGTCGATTTCGGTGGCGGCGGCCTCGAGCGCGGTCGCCGAGAACGACGACAGCAGCAGCGCCGGCTGCGCGTCCGGCGCGAGGGCCGCCAGGCGGCGCCCGACGACCCGGCCGGTCTCGACCTCGAAGCCGCCGGCCGGCTTAATCTCCAGATTGGCGGCGAGCCCCAGCCGCCGGCAGCGCTGCAGCGCCGCGTCGAGGGCCGGGATGGTTTCGCCGCGGAAGGCGGGATGAAAGACCTCGCCGACATCCATCGCCAGCAGTTCGTCGGCCGCAAAGCGGGCAACCTGCCCGCGGCGGCCGGCGGTGCGGGTGAGGGTTTCGTCGTGGATCAGGACCGGCACACCGTCGCGCGACAGCATCACGTCGAACTCCACCGCCCGGCAGCCGAGCCGCGCGGCGATGGCGAGTCCGGCCAGGGTGTTTTCCGGCGCCAGCGCACCGCCGCAGCGATGCGCGATCAGCGCGGGCCAGACCCAGCCGGACACGGCCGACGACGCCTCAGTCGGCGCTGCGCGAACGGGCGACCGCGGTGTCGAGGGCCAGCTTGGACGGCTTGCGGTCTTCCCACACGGATTCCAGCTCCTCGTCGACGATGCGGCGCACCGCGGCGCGCTGGGGATAGGCGCTGGCCCGCGACAGGGCGGTCGCCGGCTTGTTGGTGAGCTGCTGCACGCCGATCCGGATGTTGGCGAGGTCGGAAGCCAGCAGGCGGCTTTCGGAGGCCAGCAGGCCGGCGCGGTTGAGCGGCAGGTAGCCGGCGTTGCGCTGCCATTCGACCTGGCTCTGGCCGGTCAGCCAGAAATCGACGAAGCGTGCGACGACCTTGTATTCGGCCGGTTTCTTGCCGGCGGCGACCCACATCGCCGGGCCGTCGGCGAGGGTGTTCTGCGGCGTGCCGTAGTAGTCCTCGTGATAGGGCAGCGTGGCGACGCCGACGTTGAAGCCGGCCTGGCGTTGCAGCGTCGGCCAGGCGCCGGAGGCGGCGGTCAGCACCGCGCATTCGCCCTTCGCGAAGTGGTCGATGGCCTCGTCGTCACGGCCGAACAGCTGCAGGTAGCGCGCCTTGACCCACGAGGACAGCATCGCCACGTGCTTCACCGGCAGCATGCCGTTGATGGCGAGGGCGGCCTTGCGGCCTTCGGCGACCACCGGCTCGTTGTGCCAGGCGCTCATGTTCTCGACCAGAATCCACGCCGGCTGGGCCGAGGTGTAGGGGCAGCTCTGGCCGGCGGCGATCAGCTTGCCGAGCGCGGCCTGGAGCTCCTGCCAGGTCTTCGGCGCCTTCTCGGGATCGAGGCCGGCCTCCGTGAAGGCATCCTTGTTGTAGAACATCACCGGCGTGGACAGGCCGACCGGCAGCGCGACGAGGCGGCTCTGGCTGTCGACCGGCGTCGGCACCATCATCGCCGGCGCGCGCAGGGTGTCGATCTTCACGCCGGCGTCCTTCATCACCTGGTACAGCGGACGATAGCGCTGGGTGCCGGTCAGAAAGCCCGGCAGCTCGCGTTCGCCGAGGATCATCAGATGCGGCAGCGTACCGGCGTTCCACGGGCGATCATGGATGACCAGCTTCGGGCCGGCGGCGTTGGCGGCGTTGAAGCGGTCGACGAGCTTCTGCAGCTGCGCCCCCTTGTCGGCGCCGAGGCTGTGCACCAGTTCGATTTCCGTCACGGTTGCATCGGCAATCGCCGCCGTCGCCTTGGACGCCTCGGCCTTCGGGGCCGGCTTGGTCGGCGCGGCAAAAGCGGAACTGACGCACAGGCCGGCGAGGGCTGCGCACAGGGCGGTACGGTTGAATTTCATCATGGGGTGATCTTCTCTGTGCAAAATGGAAACTGCCTAACTCTTCATTATAAAGTCGGACGCGCCCGCCGCCACGGCGAGATCGCACACCGAGTTGCAAGCGGATGTTCAAGTCCGCCCGGCGGGCGCCGTTGACCTTGCAAAGCCCACGACGCCCTCCGCCATGACCCGACCCGAACTTCGCCTCGCCCTCGGACTTGCCCTGGCCGCCACCCTGCTCGGCGGCTGCGAGCGTCTGGGCATCCCCGACCCGGCAAAATCGGAAGCCCACGCCGAGGCCGATGGCAAGGCGGTCGGCAGCGCCTGCCGCCACGCCGGCCGGGCGATCGAGGATTGTTTCACCCTCAACCCCACCGCCCAGCGCGCGGCCGTCTTCGCGGGCTGGAAGGAAATGAACGACTACATGGCGGAAAACAAGATCGCCGAAGTCGTCCCGCAGCTGCCCCCGCCGCCGCCGCCCGGCAGCAAACCGGCGAAGGCCAAGCCGGCCAAGG
>SSSX01000852.1 GCA_015657735.1 Zoogloeaceae bacterium | reverse complement strand
GCCAGCAGGAGCAGCACCGGCAGGATGGCCAGGAATTCGACGATGGCGACCGAGATCATGCCGCTCCTCCCACGCGCCGGGCGCGGCCGACGACGACGAGGGGGCCGCGGAGTTCGCACGATTCGCGGGCGAAGCGCTGGGCGTTGGTGAGCTCGGAGCCTGAAGCGCCGGCCCGGCGGGCGGGGAAGTGGTCGGGGGTCATGGGAGCGGCAGGGGCGCCATGGGGAGGCGCTGGCGGTCGGGCGAAATGACGGGAATGTATGCCGCCCGGCCCGGCGCTGGCAAGCCCGGCGGGCGGTCAGCCGGTGGGGCGCGGGCGGCGGGTTTGTTTGGCGGTGTACATGGCCTGGTCGGCTTTTTCGATCAGGCCATCGATATCGGTGGCATCGTCGGGGTAGAAGGCGGCGCCGACGCTGGCGTGGAGGTCGATGTGGTGGTCTTCGTAGACGAAGGGGCGGTCGATGGCGGCGGACAGGCGCGCGATGGTGGTGTGGATGTTGGAGGGGTCGGGGCTGGGGGCGAGGACGACGCCGAATTCGTCGCCGCCGAGGCGGGCCACGGTGTCCGACTTGCGGGTGGCGTGTTCGAGACGCCGGGCGAATTCGCGGATCGCCATGTCGCCGGCACGGTGGCCGTGGCGGTCGTTGATCTGCTTGAAGCCGTCCATGTCGATGACGAGGACGGCGCTGCGGCGCTGGTCGCGGCCGGCGAGGTGCACGGCGTTGCGCAGGCGGTCGAGGAACAGCGCGCGGTTGGCGAGACCGGTGAGGAAATCGTGGGTGGCGCGGTGGAACAGGGCGTCGCTCTGGCAGCGGGTCGAGAAGTAGGTCGCGGCGGCGAGGAAGTCGGCGATCAGGCGCAGGATTTCGATCTGCTTCGGGCCGAACGCCGACGGCCGGACCGACATGACTTTCAGCACGCCGACGACGCTCTGCTCGAAGCGCAGCGGCACGACCACCATCGAGCGCAGGCCGACCGTGCGGCAGGCGGCGGCGTTGACCCGCGGGTCGCGCTCGGCGTCCTCGCAGTACAGGGTTTGCCCGGTTTCGACG
>SSSX01000851.1 GCA_015657735.1 Zoogloeaceae bacterium | reverse complement strand
GAGACGCCGTCGCCCTGGGCCCAGATGCGGGCCAGGCTGAAGGTGGATTCGTGCATGGTGTGCCTTTCAGGAAGCGGAAGTGAGGGTGAAATCGATGGGCACCTTGACCGCGCCGGCCACCGGCTGGTCGCCCTGCCGGGCCGGTACGAAGCGCCAGCTGCGCAGCACGGTTTCGCGGGCGATGTCGTCGAGGCGGGCGAAGCCGCTGCTTCTGGCGATGCTGACTTCGGTGGGGCGGCCGTCGGCGCCGACCTGGACGCGCAGCAGCACGCGGCCTTCCTCGCCCATGCGCCTGGAAGCGCCGGGGTAGGGCGGCGCCGGGTTGGCGAGGTAGGCGGCGTCGAAACGCGGCGGGGCGACGGCCACCGGCGCGGCCACCGCGACCGGGGCCGCCGCTGCCGCGGCAGGCGCCGGCGGCGCGGCGGGCGCGCTGCTGTCGACCGGATGGGTGACGCTGGCGGCGGAGGTCGGCGTCGGCGTGGCGGCGGCGCGGGCCTGCGGCGCGGGTCGGGGCTGGGGTTTGGGCACGGGCGCCCTGGCGGTCGGCTCGGGCCGGGCCTGGGGGTGCGGCGCCGGGGCCGGCGCGGGCGCGTCGGGCGTCACCAGGCTGACGGTGAGGTAGGGCCGGGGCGGCGTGACCGGTGCGGGCAGATCGCCGATCGCCACCGCCAGCGCGGCCAGCAGCGCGCCGTGGAGCAGCACCGCGACGCCGACGCCGGCCGTGTTGCGGCGGGCGGTGGATGCGGGCGCCGGGCGGCGCAGGGCAAGAAAAGGCGCCGGCAGCGCGAACCGGGCGGCCGGCGGCGGCGAGGCCAGCGGGGCGGCAGTCATGTCGATCTCCAGTAGAACATTTCCTGGCTGGCTTGCGACATGCGGCGGGGCAGGTGCTGGCTGGCTGGGGGTGCGGCGTCGCGGCGGCGAGGTAGGGCTCAGCGGCGCCGGCGCGGAATTGCGCAAATGCAAATGCGAATGATTTGCATTTTATGGATAAGCCGACGAGGCGTCAAGCAGCCGGCGGCGATGGCGGTGTCTGCCGCGAAGGGTACGGAGTGCGTGCCGGGTTGCCGGCGCGGCGGGCGTCAGCCGCCCAGCGCGTCGCGCAGCGCCCGCACCTGGGCCAGTCCGTCGAGATCGCGCAGGTTCGTGAAGGCGTCTTCGGTGATGTCCAGCGTTTCGAAGGCTTCGTCGCGCAGGCCGCCCATCGCGAGAACCTGCACCAGCAGCAGGCCGATGCCGCCGATGGCGTCCGGCTCGCCCGACTGGCAGCTGATCCGGAACGCTTCGGCGAGTTCCTCGTAGATTTTCTGCAGGCCGCCGCGTTCGTGTTCGCCGCGGGCGAGGCGGATGTTGGCCATCGAAAAGAGGAGGTGGGCGATGCCTTCCTGGTCGCCCAGCGCGGTGACGGTGGGCAGGCGTTCGGTTTGCAGGTTCATGGCTTCGTCGAGGCGGCCCTGGGCGACCAGCACGTCGGCGATGCGGCCCTGGGTGATGGCCTTTTCGCGGGCGTCGCCCGACTGCTCGAAATGCGGCAGGACTTCGTCGATGAGGATCGTCAGCGCCTCGTCGAGGCGGCCGTCGGCCATCGCCATTTCGGCGGCGTCGCGGCGCGACAGCGCGCGGTGGGTTTCCTGCGTGGCGTCGGGCGCCGTGGCGGCGGCGGCGCTGCGCTGGCGATGGATGACAAAGGGGCGGGCCCGGTCGGCGGCGAGGAAGCCTTGCGGGTCGGCCAGGAATTCCCACGGCGCCGACAGCAGCGCGACGGCGAAGGCCTCGGTCGGGTCGTCGGCGCGGATGTCGAGCCGGTGGGCGTCGTCGCTGCGCACCCAGCCGGCGACCCAGCCGAGGCCGTCGAGCCAGTCGTAGAGCTCGCGGCCGATGCGCAGAAGTTCGACGTCGTTGTCGGCGACGACCGCCATCTCGTAGCGCTCGGCCCAGTCGCGCAGGCGGGGCAGGGCTTCGGACTGCGGGATGCGCTGCTCGGCGGGGGCGCCTGCGAGGCGGCACAGGAGGTCGGTTCCGAGGGGCTCGATGATGGCGTGCATGATGGTCGGTGTGGAGATGGGGACGGGGAGGAGGCTGATGATATCGGCTCGCCGGCGAGCGCGCACGACGGTCGGGAATTTCTCCCATGGCGCGGCGGGCGCGCTCTGCGTAGCCTGCGGGAAAAGACAAAATGGAGACTCGCCGCATGCTTCGCCCCGCCGTTCCAATCCGCTCCCGCCGCGTGCCGGCAATGACTCCCGCGGCGCTCGCCGTCGCGATGGCCTTCGCGCTGCCGGCCGGCGCCGACGACGAGGGGATGACCGTCGCCCCGACGGTGACGGTGATCGGCCAGACCCCGCTGCCCGGCCTCGAACTGCCGCTCGACCGGATCGCCGCGCCGGTGCAGTCGGCGAGCGCGCGGGACATCGAGCACAGCGGGGCGACCGACGTGTCGGCCTACATGAACCGTCGCCTCGGCGGCGTGCACGTGAACGAGGTGCAGGGCAACCCCTTCCAGATGGATGTGAGCTACCGCGGCTACACCGCCTCGCCGCTGCTCGGCACGCCGCAGGGCCTGTCGGTGTATCTCGACGGTGTGCGCATCAACCAGCCCTTCGGCGACGTGGTGAGCTGGGATCTGATCCCGAAGGCGGCGATTGCGTCGATGAACCTGATGCCGGGCTCGAACCCGCTGTTCGGCCTCAACACCCTCGGCGGCGCGCTGGCGGTGCAGACCAAGGAAGGGCGCAGCCATCCCGGGTCGGCGCTGCAGCTGACCGGCGGCAGCTACGGCCGCCGCTCGCTGGAACTCGAGCATGGCGGCTTCAACGACGACACCGGGCTCGAGTGGTTCTTCGCCGGCAACCTGTTCCGCGACGACGGCTGGCGGACCAACTCGCCGTCCGACGTGCGTCAGGCCTTCGGCAAGATCGGCTGGCAGAACGCCCGCTCCGACCTCGACCTGACGGTTTCCTACGCCGACAACCGCCTCACCGGCAACGGTCTGCAGGAAAGCCGGCTGCTCGCCGGCGACTACGGCAGCATCTACACCCAGCCGGACATCACCACCAACCGCGCGCTCTTTCTCAACCTGACCGGCAAGCACAGCGTCGACGACGCGACGCTGCTGTCGGGCAACATCTACTACCGCAAGATCAACACCGCGACGACCAACGGCGACGTGAACGAAGGGTCGCTCGACCAGTCGGTCTACCAGCCCACCGCGGCCGAGCGCGCGGCGCTCACCGCGGCCGGCTACAGCGGCTTTCCGACCAGCGGCGCGAACGCCTCGAACACGCCTTTTCCATCGTGGCGCTGCATCGCCAACGCGCTCTTGGCAGACGAGCCCAACGAGAAGTGCACCGGCCTCATCAACCGCACCCGCAGCGATCAGGAGAACCTCGGTTTCTCCGGCCAGCTCAGTTTTTCCGGCGATCTGGCCGGACGCAAAAACCTGTTCATCGCCGGTGCCGGCTACGACCAGAGCCAGGTCGGCTTCAGCCAGAGCGGCCAGTACGGCTACCTCAACCCCGATCGCAGCGTGACCCCGGTGGATGCCTGGGCCGACGGCTCGCAGAACGCCGGTGCCGGCGAAACCGCCCTCGACTCACGGGTCAGCCTGACCGGCCGGACGCGCACCTGGAGCCTGTTCGCCACCGACACGCTGTCGATCACCGAGCGCTGGCACGCCACTGTTTCGGGTCGCTACAACCAGACCCGCGTGACCAACCGCGACCTGCTCAATCCGGGCGGCGGCGCCGATTCGCTGGATGGCGACCACCGTTACAGCCGCTTCAATCCGGCCGTCGGCCTGACCTACACCCCGTCCCGCAGTTGGAACGCCTACGCCGGCTACAGCGAGGGCAGCCGCACGCCGACCGCCATCGAACTGGGCTGCGCCAACCCCGACAACCCGTGCAAGCTGCCCAACGCGATGGCTGGCGACCCGCCGCTCAAGCAGGTCGTGACGCGGACCGTCGATCTCGGCCTGCGCGGCCAGCCGAGTGCCGCGACGCGCTGGAACCTCGGCCTGTTCCGCGCCGAGAACCACGACGACATCCTCTTCGTGGCCGACGAGCAGCTCGGTTACGGCTACTTCAAGAATTTCGGCAAGACCCGCCGGCAGGGCATCGAGGCCGGCGCCAGCACCGCCGTCGGCCCGCTGAGTCTGGCGCTCAACTACACCTTCCTCGACGCCACCTACCGTTCGGCCGAAACCGTCGGCGGCGCCGGCAACAGCACCAACAGCGCCGGGCCGGGCCTCGACGGAACGATCGCCATCCGCCCCGGCGACCGCATTCCGCTGATCCCGCGTCAGCTGCTGAAGGCCTCGGCCGACTGGAAGATGACGCCGGCGCTGTCGGTCGGCGCCGACCTGATCGCGGTGTCCGGCAGCTACGCCCGCGGCAACGAGAACAACCGTCACCAGGCCGACGGCACCTACTACCTCGGGTCGGGCCGCGCCGGCGGCTACGCGGTGACCAATCTTGGCGCGCGCTACGAGGTGAGTCGCGGCCTGCAGCTGTTCGGGCACATCAACAACCTCTTCGACCGCCACTACGCGACCGCCGCCCAGCTCGGCTCGACGGCCTTCTCGGCGGCCGGCGGCTTCGTTGCGCGGCCCTTCGCGGCGGTCGGCGGCGACTACCCGCTGGTCAATTCCACCTTCTACGCGCCGGGCGCGCCGCGGACCGTGTGGGTCGGGCTGCGCTACAGCCTGTGAGCAGCGCCGCGGACCGCCACGAGCGGATCGGCCAGGCTCTGACTGCACTGCGGGTCAACGCCGCCGTGCTGCTGCGCAAGGCGGCCGGCCAGCCGGAACTGCAGGCGGCGGCGCGGGAGGTCGAGCGCCAGGGCGCGGCGATCGACCGTGCGCTGCGCGCGCTGCTCGGCCCGCTGCCGCCGGAGCGGCCAACGCTGCGGGCGCCGCTCCACGACTGGCTGGAAAAGTGGCACGATGCGGCGGGCGCGCCCGGCCGGCTCGACGTGCAGCCGCCCGACCTGCGCCTTTCCCCCGGACTCAGCCAGACCTTGTCGCGCATGACCCACGATGCCCTCGCCCTCGCCACCCGCCCGCTTTTCGTCAGCGTGAAGATCGCCGACGACGATCCGGCGGTGCTGTGCTGGTCGGCCACCGAGGACGGCACCGGCCTGCGGCTGGCCGCCCGCCTGCCGCTGGGCGCCGGGGACCGGCGATGAGCGGCCGCCTGCGCGTCGTGCTGGCCGACGATCACGCGGTGGTGCGCACCGGCTACCGGCGCCTGCTGGAGCTGGAGGACGACATGGAGGTCATCGCCGATTTCGGCGACAGCGATTCGGCCTGCGCGTGGTTCGCGCGCCACGCCGCCGACGTGCTGGTGCTCGACCTGTCGATGCCGGGCCGCGGCGGGCTGGAAACCCTGGCGCGGGTCAAGGCGCGGCAGCCGGCGCTGCGGGTGCTGGTGTTCTCGATGCACGACAGCCCGGCGATGGTCGATCAGGCGCTCAAAGCCGGGGCCGACGGCTATCTCACCAAGAGCAGCGAACCCGATGCGCTGATCGACGCGGTGCGCCGCGTGGCGCGTGGCGAGCGTCCGCTGTCGGCGGACGTGGCGGCGGCGCTGGCGGAGGCGACGGCCGACGTGCATCTCAGCCTGTCGCCCCGCGAGTTCGAGATTTTCCGGCTGCTGGCGGCCGGGCGGACCGTTGAGCAGATCGCCGCGCGGCTGTTCCTCAGCGTCAAGACGGTGGCCAACTACCAGACCTCGATCCGCCACAAGACCGGCCTCGCCAGCGTTCTCGAAATGTACCGTCACGCGGACGCCCATCGCCTGCTCGACGGGACGGAATAGCGGCGCCGCAGAAGTCCGTCTGCTGAAACAATCGGGCGCTCATTGTTGCAAATTCAGCAACAATGAGCGCCCGAGCGCTGGCCGGCGGCGGTCAGTGGTGGGATTCGTCGAGCCCGGCGACCGAGTCGAACTCCCGCTGGTTGGCTTCGTGGCGGCGCTTGACGAGGTACATCGTGCCGGCCACGAAGAGGCCGAAGGCGATGACCACGGTATTGATCGAGAAGTCCGAACGGATCAGCAGCGCGTAAAGCCCGGTCATCACCAGGATCGACAGGTTCTCGTTGAAGTTCTGCACCGCGATCGAGTGGCCGGCACCCATCAGGATGTGGCCGCGGTGCTGCAGCAGCGCGTTCATCGGCACCACGAAGAAACCCGACAGCGCGCCGATCAGCACCATCAGCGCCATCGCCAGGTTCATGTCGGTGACGAAGATCATCACATTGACGATCACGCCCATCACGATGCCGAGGGGAATCACCTTCACCGAGGCCCGCATCGTCACCATCTTGGCGGCCGCCACGGCGCCGATCGCCACCCCGATGGCCACCACGCCCTGCAGCATCGACGCCTTCGACAGATCGAGGTGCAGGGCCTGCTCGGCCCACTTGATCACGATGAACTGCAGCGTGGCGCCGGCGCCCCAGAAAAGGGTGGTGGTGGCCAGCGAAATCTGCCCGAGCTTGTCGCGCCACAGCAGGCGCAGGCAGTGGTTGAAATCGTGGATCAGGTAGGCCGGGTTTTTCTTGAGCGCCTTGTGGTCGACGCCGGTGTCGGGCACCTTGAAGTTGAACAGCGCGGCAGCGATGTAGAGCACGCCGATCACGCACAGCGCCATCTCCGGCACGGTGTCGATGCCGGTGTCGATCAGCGGCAGGTCGAAACCCAGCAGGCCCTGGGCGATGGCCGGCTTGATCAGCATGCCGCCGACCAGCGTGCCGAGGATGATCGCGCCGACCGTCAGGCCCTCGATCCAGCCGTTGGCGACGACCAGCAGGCGGGGCGGCAGGTATTCGGTGAGGATG
>SSSX01000850.1 GCA_015657735.1 Zoogloeaceae bacterium | reverse complement strand
TCTTCACCGCCAGCCTGGGGCCCGGCAGCCTGCGCTATGCGCTGGTGGCCACGCTGACGCTGCTGGTGCTCACGGTGCTGCTGTTTGCGCGGGCGATCCAGCCTTACGCCCACCGCCTGAAAGCGATGGGCGCCGCCTGAGCCCCCATCGTCCGAACGGGGGATGCCGCGCGGCGCGGCGCTCACGACAATCGGACGCGCACCCACACCCTTACCCACATACCGAACAAAGGAGCTTCCATGGCCACAACCAAGGACTATCGTCTGGGCGAATTCACCTTCCCGCGCGGCTGGTTCATGATCGCCGACGCCGCCGAGCTGAACACCCACAAGCCGCTGGCAGTCCGTTTCTTCGGCAAGGATTTCGCCCTCTACCGCGGCCGCAGCACCGGCAAGGTGGTCCTGCTCGACGCCTACTGCCCGCACATGAAGACCCATCTCGCCGCGCCCAACACCACCTCCTACGTGGTGCTCGACGGCGGCGGCAGCAACGTGGACGGCGACAGCATCCGCTGCCCCTACCACGCCTGGCGCTTCGGGGCCGACGGCAAGTGCGACGACATCCCCTATCACCAGGGGGCGATTCCGGCCACCGCCAGCGTCAAGTCGTGGCCGGTGGTCGAAAGCCTGGGCGCGATCTGGATGTGGCACGACCCGGAAGGCGGCGCACCGGAATGGGATCACCCCAGCCTGCCGCAGTGGACCGACCCCGCCTGGGTGCACTGGAAGTTCGACCACCTGGGCATCCTCGCCCAGCACCCCCAGGAAGTCATCGACAACATCTGCGACTACGGCCACCTGAGCCCCATCCACGGCTCCACGGTGGAACGCTACGAAAACGAATTCAAGGGCCACCACGCCATCCAGCGCCAGTGCGGCCCGCATCGCACCCTCGTCGGCCCGGACGGGGTCAGCCCGATCCTCCACACCCTCACCATGTACCACGGCCCCGGCGTGCTGATCTCGCACCTCACCGGCCTCTACGACGCGATCATGATGATCACCCACACGCCGGTCGACGACGGCTCGATCAAGGTCTGGCACGCGCTGCTGGTCAAGTCGCCGGGCGGCAACGCCACCGCCAACCTGCCCGATACCATCGCCGCCCGCCAGTTCCAGGAATCCGCCCGCCTCGCCTTCGCGCAGGATTTCGAAGTGTGGAGCAACAAGGCGCCGTGCCTGAACGGCCTCTTCATCCCCAGCGACGGCCCCTTCATGAAGGCGCGCATCTGGTACAAGCAGTTCTACAACCCGCGCGCGATGAAGAAC
>SSSX01000016.1 GCA_015657735.1 Zoogloeaceae bacterium | reverse complement strand
CCATGAAATGCTCGTGATGCGATATTTCGGTGGCCACCACGACGGTGTACGAGGACCCCGCCTGGCCTCGGGTGGTCAGTGTGGCCGAAATACCTCGCCATGGGAGACCATCGTCGGCGACCCATTTGATCGGGCGTCCACCACCGGTCGCCAGTCGATCGCTGAGCAATTCAGTGGGTAGAACAAGCCCCACATGGGCATCCAAGCGTTGCCGATTAGGTCCAACCACGGCAATAACCAAACCGTGATGCCCAGTCAAAGCCTCATCCAACTGTTTTGCCAGCGTCTCGCCACTTGGCGTGGTCAGCGCTTTCTCAAGAACATGCTTGGCCAACTCCATTTTTCCGGCTAGCACCTCGATGTCCTGCTCTTCGAAGTGTTGTTCCACCGAGCGCCCGATCAGCAAGCCGAGCAGGAACAGCACGAATACCGACGCCAATGCAAACCACAAGGTCAAGTGAAGCGTCAGCGATCGACTCCGTGTTTGACTCAATCGGTAATCTCCAAAACGTAGCCCATCCCCCTGACCGTGCGCACCAGCTTCGGTTCGAAGCCTTCGTCAATCTTGACCCGCAGGCGTTTGATGGCGACTTCAATGACATTCGTGTCACTATCGAAATTCATGTCCCAAACCTGGGAGGCGATCAACGAACGGGGCAACACCTCACCCTGGCGGCGCAGCAATAGTTCGAGCAAGGCAAACTCCTTGGCGGTCAGGTCGATACGTTTCCCCGCACGGGTCACCCGACGCCGCAGGAGATCAAGTTCAAGGTCGGCCGCCCGCAGAAACTCCGACTCTTTTGCCTTGCCCCCCCGCCGCAACAAGGTTCTGACGCGGGCCAGCAATTCCGAAAAAGCAAACGGTTTGACCAGATAATCGTCAGCCCCCAACTCCAGGCCTTTGACCCGGTCTTCCACCTGATCCCGGGCGGTCAGGAACAGTACGGGTATATCCTTCCCGGCCCGCCGAATTCCCTGCAACACCTGCCAGCCATCGATACCCGGCAGCATGACATCAAGGATGGCCAGATCATGCGCCTCGGTCAGCGCCAGATGCAAGCCATCCAGGCCGTTAGCCACCAGATCGACTACGAAACCTGCCTCAACGAGGCCTTGTTTCAGGTATATCCCGGTCTTTGGTTCATCTTCTACGACCAATATTTTCATGACGCTCTCCACCAACCGTTGGCTATCGTTGGTGCATTTTCCGTCGGATTGAGCAGCGATCGCCCTAGATTACGCAAATGTAATCCGTAAGTCAGCCGATTGTTGGTTTCGCGAAAGCATGATGTCCACCATGGGAGCGATAGATTCCCAAGACTCCTCATTCCCCGTGGAGACATCATGAAACATAGGGCATTGATCCTGGTCGTTGCCATCAGTCCGGTATGGGCCGATGACCACGCGTCCCTATCGACGCCACCTGCAGGCTACCGGTCGGTATTTGTCGACTACAAACCCATGGCGGACGAAACGGTTCAGGATTGGCGGCAAGCCAATGAGCAGATGGGGCGCTTGCGGGGCCATATGGGGCATCTCGACGCAGAAATTCTTGCGCCTTCGAAAGCACAGCAACCTTCGGGAACAGCAACCGAAGCCGCCCCGCTTGAGAAGAAATAAGCCATGTCTTCCCATCTCTCCAAAGGGCTGTACAGCAGCGGCAAGCGCGCCTGGTACGTGGTCGTCCTGACGAGTTTGGCGGGATGCGCCACTTTCTCCAATGACGGCGGCTTCGGCAGCGTTGAACAGACTGTCCACGAGCGGCTCGGCAAGGAAGTGAAGTGGGCGCGCAGCGACAAGGAGCGCGCAACCCTGCAAACTCGCGTCGATGAACTGCTGGCGAAACCGCTGACGGTGGACGACGCCATCCAGTTGGCGCTCTTCAACAACCGGGGGCTGCAGGCCCGCTTTTTTGATCTGGGGATCAGCGAGGCCGACCTGGTGCAGGTCGGTAGGCTGCCCAATCCGCACTTCTCGATGCTGCGGGCCAGCAAACCGGAAAACGGCAGTCGCGAATACAAGATCGAACAAGCGCTGACCTTCAATATCTTCGCCTTGATCACCATGCCACTAGCCGTCGAGGTCGAGCGGCGCAATTTTGCACAAACCCAGCGCCTGGCGATCATCGAGGTGGCCCGTCTGGCCGCCGACACCCGGCAAGCCTATTTCACCGCCGTCGCGGCCGAAGAGTCCGTGCGCTACCTACGTAAAGTTAAAAAGGGTGCGGAGGCCAGCGCCGAACTGGCCCGCCGGATGGCGCAGGTGGGCAACTTCAGCAAACTGCGTCAGGCTCGGGAACAGGCGTTCTACGCCGATGCGGCGCTGAACCTGGCGCGGGCGGAACAGGCGGCCACCTCCTCCCGGGAGCGCCTGGCCAGAGTTCTTGGACTAGCCGACCGATCGGTTTTCCAGCTTCCCGAGCGGCTGCCGGACTTGCCGACGGCCGTCAATGAACTCCCCGTCCTGGAACAGGTGGCCCTCGATCAGCGCCTCGACCTGCAAGCCATTCGTCTCGAAACCGAAGCCCTGGCCAGTAACTTGGGATTGAGCAAGGCGACCCGCTTGATCAACGTTCTGGAGGTGGGGCCGGCCCGCGTCCTGGAAGGCGCCCGGGACAGCGGCTACAAGAAAGGCTACGAAATCAGCTTTGAGTTGCCGATCTTCGATTGGGGTGGCGCCAAGGTGGCCAAGGCCGAGGCCATCTATATGCAGGCGGTCGAACGGGCTGCCGAGGCCGCGACGATTGCGCGCTCGGAGGTTCGCGAAAGTTATCACGCCTATCGGACCCACTACGATATTGCCCGCCATTATCGCGACGAGATCGTGCCGCTCCACAAGCGGATTTCCGAAGAAAACGTGCTGCGCTACAACGGCATGCTGATTGGCGTGTTCGAGTTGCTTGCCGAGGCGCGAACGCAGATCGCGACGGTTAACAGCTATATCGAGACGTTGCGGGATTTCTGGATTGCCGAGGGCGATCTGCAGATGTCGATGATCGGCAAACCCTCGCTGAACACGGCGGCCCGCGCCACCGTCACGGCGACGGGTCGGGCCGACCACTGAGCGCAAAGGATTCGACATGACTTCTCGTCGCGAATTTTTCAAGAACCTGGGGATAGCTGGTGGTGCCGTCGCCGCCGCTTCGGTCAGTTCCGTCGCCATGGCGGCGCTGCCCGAACTGGTAACGATGGACAAGCCGGATACCATGCCGCCGCTCCAGCCGCCCAACGGGCGCTCTTACAATCCAGTGGCGACCCTCAACGGCTGGACCTTGCCGTGGCGGATGAACAAGGGCGTCAAGGAATTCCATCTCGTCGCCGAACCGGTTGTTCGCGAAATCGCTCCGGGCATGAAAGCCCATTTGTGGGGCTACAACGGACAAAGCCCCGGCCCGACCATCGAGGTCGTCGAAGGCGACCGGGTGCGCATCTTCGTGACCAATCGGCTGCCGGAGCACACCACCATTCACTGGCACGGGCAGCGCCTGCCGAACGGTATGGATGGGGTGGGCGGCCTCAATCAGAAGCAAATTCCGGTCGGCAAGACCTTCGTCTATGAGTTCGTTGCACGACGCCCGGGTACCTTCATGTATCACCCGCATGCCGACGAGATGACCCAGATGGCCATGGGCATGATGGGTTTCTGGGTAACCCACCCGAAGAGCAAGCATCCGCT
>SSSX01000849.1 GCA_015657735.1 Zoogloeaceae bacterium | reverse complement strand
CGCAACGTCTCGGCCAGATCGAGGCAGGCATGGCCGCGGCCGAGCTGATGGCTGGCCAGCGCGGCGGCAAGGAGCAGCGCCGGCGGCGCGTCGGCCACCTGGCGTGCCAGAAAGGCGGCGAAGGCCGCATCAAGCGCGCGCAGCCAGCCGTGGGCCGCCCAGCGGTCGATGAGGGCGAGGGTCGCGGCGGAGTCGGCAAGCGTCGGGGAAGTCATCGGGGTCATCGGTGGGACGAACGGCGCGGCAGATGGGTTGGTTTTCCGTCAGCGGCGCCCGCCGAACATCCGGTCGAGGGCCTCGATCAGCTCGCGCGGCGGGCATTCGGCATGGATGCCGCGGCCGGGCGCGTGGCTGCCGCGCAGGAACAGGTACAGCGCGCCGCCGACGTGACGGTCGTAGTCGTAGTCCGGCAGGCGCAGCTTGAGCAGACGGTGCAGGGCCAGCAGGTAGAGCACGTACTGCAGCTCGTAGCGTTCGTCGAGGATCGCCTGCCGCATCGCCGCGGCGGTGTAGGCCGCGTCGTCGGCACCGAGCCAGTTGGACTTGTAGTCGACGACGTAGTAGCGGCCCTGGTGTTCGACGACCAGATCGATGAAGCCCTTCAGCATGCCGTTCAACTGGCCGGCGTGCAGCGGCGGCCGGCGGGCGGCGCCGAGCGTGTGGCGGCAGATCAGCGCATCGAGGGCCGGCAGGTCCACCTCATGGACGGCGATCCAGAATTCCATCTCGGCCACCCAGGTCTGCAGCGCGGCCAGCGAGAAGGCGTCGGCGCCCTCCCCGGCCAGCGGCAGTCGCAGGAAATCGGTGAGCCAGCCGCACAGCGGTTCGATCCACGCCTCCCAGCCGCGCAGCGCGCAGCGCCGGGCAATCGCGTCGCGCAGTCGGGCGGGCGCCGCGACGATCGCGCCGAAGCCCTGGTCGGCGGCCCATTCGAGCAGTTCGTGGAGGAAGGTGCCGACCGCCGCGCCACGCGGAAAGCCGTGCAGCGGGCCGAGCGACGGCACGGGAGGCACGGCCGCCGCCGGCAGCGGCGGATTGCCCTGCGCCGCGGCGGCTTCGCGGAAGACGTCCTCGGCCGGGGTGTCGGCGCTGCCTTCGGCAGTCTGCAGCGCCGAGTAGCTGGCGATCCACCAGTGCTCGCGCAGCGCGCGCAGCGGGGTGCGGGCGGCGCCCTCGACGATGCCCGCGGCGCCGGCTTCGTAGCGGCCGGCCACGGCCTGCGGCGCATCGAACACGGCGATCGACGCCTGGCCGGCGGCCAGTTCGTCGACGCCGGAAACGAGGTCGCCACCGGCCAGATAGCCGAAGGCGCTGCGCTCCACCCCGTCGATGGGGGCGGCGCCGAGCCAGGTGGCGTAGCGCGCACGGGTCAGCGCGACGTAGAACTTGCGCAGGTCTTCGCCGAGGCGCTCGCGGTCGACCCGCTCGATCAGGCTGTCATCCGGCGCGTCGAGAGCCAGCTGCAGGCGACCGGCGGCGTCGTGCCATTTGAGCGGCAGGTCGTCGCGCCGGGTGGCGCGAAAACTGCACGCGAAGGGCAGGAACACCAGCGGGTACTCGAGGCCCTTCGACTTGTGGATGGTGACCACCTGCACCAGATCGGCGTCGCTCTCGAGGCGGATCTGGCGGGCGTCGCCGCCGGCCGCGGCGTCCTGCCGCTGTTCGGCCAGGTGGCGGATCAGCGCGTGCTCGCCGTCGAGCAGGCTGCTGGCCTGCTGCAGCAGTTCGGCCAGATGCAGCAGGTCGGTGAGGCTGCGCTCGCCGCTGCCGCCGGCGGCCAGCAGCCGCGCCGGCACCCGGAAGTCGTTGAGCAGCCGGCGCAGCATCGGCAGCACCCCCTGGCGGCGCCAGCACTCGCGGTAGGCGCGGAACTGCAGGATGCGCGCGTCCCAGGCGATCTCGTCGTGGTTGAGACGGTCGAGGGCGGCCCAGTCGAGGCCGAGGGTCGGCGTGGCCAGCGCGGCGCGCAGCGCGCGGCCGTCGTCGGGCTCGGCGCAGGCGGCGAGCCAGCGCTGCAGTTCGACGGCCTCGGGGCGCCGGAAGACGGATTCCTTTTCCGACAGGTAGACGCTGCGCACGCCGCGGGCGCCGAGGGCGGCACGGATGGTGTCGGCCTCGTTGCGGTTGTTGACCAGCACCGCCATGTCGGCCGGGCGCAGCGCACGCAGGCGGCCGTCGCCGGCGAATCCCGCCAGGCCCTGTCGACCCAGATTGAGCAGCCGGAGCATCTCGCCGGCGCAGACTTCGGCCATCGTGTCGAGGTAGACGCCCTTCGCCATCGCCCTGCCGTCATCGGGCGGCGGCAGGCGCCAGATGTTGAGGGCCGGCACGGCGACACCGTCGGCCTCCAGCTGGTCCGCCCGGCCGGCGGCTTCGGCGGCCAGGAAGGGCACCGGATTGGCCTCGGCGGTGCGGAACAGGAAAGCCCCCTGCCCCGCCTCGCGGGCTTCGGCCAGCGCGAAGCAGCGATTGGTCGCGGCGACCATCGCGGCGGTCGAACGGTAGTTGCGGCGCAGCGTGTACAAACGTCCGGCGGTGGCGGCGCGCGCGGCGAGGTAGGTGTAGATGTCGGCGCCGCGGAAGGCGTAGATCGCCTGTTTGGGGTCGCCGATGAGGACCAGCGCGGTGGCGGCGTCGTTGGCGCCGAGCCGGTAGATCGCGTCGAAGATGCGGTACTGGACGGCGTCGGTGTCCTGGAATTCGTCGATCAGCGCAACGGGAAACTGGCTGCGGATCAGCTGGCCGAGGCGCGCGCCGTTGGGCCCGGCCAGCGCGGCGTCGAGGCGGGTCAGCAGGTCGTCGAAGCCCATGCTGGCCCGGCGCGCCTGCTCCTCGGCAAAGCGCGCGGCAACCCGGCGGGCGGCATGGCGCAGCAGCTCGTCGCGGGCGTCGGGCAGGGTCGCCAGCTCGTCGGCGGCCGCGCGCAGCGCCGCGAAGGCCGGATGGCGCGGGGCGTCGGCGGCGGATTTCCAGACTTCCGCGATGCCGTCGGGCGACAGGCGGTTCCAGGCGGCTGCGCTGAGCGCCGGCCAGCCTTGGGCGGGGTCGTCGCGCCAGGCGGCGATGGCGGCCAGCCAGGCGTCGTAGTTGTTCTTCTTGAGCTTGCTGCCGTTGAACAGCTTGCGCTCGCGGGCGTCGTCGAGCAGGGCCTGCAGTTCCGCGACCCATTGCGCCCATGGCGCCTTCAGCGCGCCGAGGCGGCGCTGCCGTTCGGCGTCGGCGGCCGCCATCGCCGCCGCCGGCGCCGGGCTGTCGGCGAGCAGATCGACGTGGGCCAGCAGCTGGCGCAGGTCGCCCTGCAGCGCCTCGGGGGTCGCCCACCAGTTGCGCAGCTGGCGCACGGCGGCCGCGTCGAGCGGATACATAAAACTGCGCCAGTAGTCGCGGACGACTTCGGCGAGCAGTTCGTCCTGATCGGTTTCGAGGTTCTGGCTGAACAGGCTGTCGCTG
>SSSX01000848.1 GCA_015657735.1 Zoogloeaceae bacterium | reverse complement strand
CGACAACGACTTCTTCAAGTGGTTGTCGACCATCAAGCTGAACACCGTCGAGCGCCGCGACCTGACCATCAGCCTGCTCGACGAGAGCCACAACCCGGTGATGGTCTGGAAGGCGATCAACGCCTTCCCGGTCAAGGTCGAAGGGCCGGCCCTCAAGGCCTCGGGCAACGAGGTGGCGATCGAGTCGATCGAACTGGCCCACGAAGGGCTGGAAGTCCAGAACGGCTGATGCCATGTCCGGACCAGCCATGACTTTGTCGACTTCGCCTCGCCGTGCCGATTGCACTGTCTTCGGCTCGTCTTCGCGCCATGACTGACCCGGAAATGGCATAGGGAAATATCGATGGCCCAGTTCTACCCGCCGGTCGGCTTCCACTTCAAGGTCGAATTCATCGGCCTCGGCAACCATGGCGACACGCGTTTCACCGAGGTCGGCGGGCTGGCCGTCGAGATGGGCAGCGAGGAAGTGGCGGAGGGTGGCGAGAACCGCTTCGTGCAGAAGTACCCGACCCGGGCCAAGTATCCCGAACTGGTGCTCAAGCGCGGCCTGCTCAAGGATTCCGGCGTGTGGAAGTGGATCAAGGAGAGCATCGTCGATTACGCCATCAAGCCGAGCAACGTCGATATTCACCTGCTCAACGAGTCGCACGAGCCGCTGATGACCTGGCACGTGATCGGCGCCTGGCCGACCAAGTGGGCGGTGGCCGACCTCAACGCCAGCAGCAACGTCTATGCCGTCGAGTCGATGCAACTCGCCTACCAGTATTTCACCGTCGACAAGGGATAGGAGGCAGCCATGCCCATCATCATCGATGAAGTGGTCATCTCGGTCGAAGTCGGCAACCGCGAGGCCGGCGGCGACAACAGCCCGGCGGCGCCGGTCGGCGACCGTCAGGCGCTGGTCGAGGAATGCGTCGCCCGCGTGCTGGAGATCCTGCGCGACCGGGAGGAACCCTGACCATGATCGCCAGCGGCCTGGGCAGCGGCATCCAGTCCATCATCCAGGAGCTGGACAAGGGGCAGCTGGAAAAGCTGACCATCCTCGCCCATACCCAGCCCGACTACAGCGACCCGCCTGTCGACAGCTTCGCCGCCTACGTCAATCCGGCCGAGATCACCCTCGGCTACGAGGTCGAGTACGACGCCGCGCAGGGGGCGGGGACGACCAACAGCCGCATGGAGTTCAAGAAGATCAAGCCGGGCGACCTGACGCTGACCTTCTTCCTCGACGGCACCGGCGCCAACGGCCAGCCGCTCGATGTGCAGAGTGCGGTGCACCAGTTCCAGACGGTGACCGGCTACAACGGCGACATCCACCGCCCCAACTATCTGAAGATCGTCTGGGGCACGCTGCAGGTCAAGCGCTGCGTGCTGAAGAGCGCCTCGATCGCCTACAAGCTGTTCCGCCCCGACGGCGTGCCCTTGCGCGCCGTGATCACCGCCGCCTTCACCGACAATTCCGACGACCAGACGCGCGTCGCCAT
>SSSX01000138.1 GCA_015657735.1 Zoogloeaceae bacterium | reverse complement strand
TTCGGCGGCGACCACGGTGTGCAGCTGCTTGGCGGCGCCGACGATCGCATCGACCGGACAGGCCTGGATGCACAGGGTGCAGCCGATGCAGGTCTGCTCGTCGATGACGGCCACCGACTTGGGTTTTTCGATGCCGTGTTCGTCCGAGAGCGCTTTGAACTCGCGGCCGAGGAGATCGGCCAGCTTGCGGATGCCTTCCTCGCCACCGGGCGGGCACTGGTTGATTTCGGCTTCGCCGCCGGCGATGGCGGTGGCGTAGGGGCGGCAGCCCGGGAAGCCGCACTGCCCGCATTGCGTTTGCGGCAGGATGGCATCGATCTTGTCCACCAGCGGGTCGCCTTCGACCTTGAACTTGATCGATGCGAAGCCGAGCGTAGCCCCCAGTACGAGGGCGACGCCTGTCATGACGATGAGTGCGGTGAGCATGGCTTAACGGTATTTGTCGAGGCCGGCGAAGCCCATGAAGGCGAGGCTCATCAGCCCGCCAGTGACCATTGCAATGGCGGTTCCCTTGAAAGGCGCCGGGATGTCGGCGCCATCGAGACGTTCGCGGATGCCGGCAAAGAGGACGAGGGCCAGCGAGAAGCCGACCGAGCTGCCGAAACCGAACAGCAGGGATTCGAGCAGGTCGTGGCGCATCGACACGTTAAGGAGCGGTACGCCGAGCACGGCACAGTTGGTGGTGATCAGCGGCAGATAGATGCCAAGCACCTGATACATCACCGGACTGGTTTTCTCGATCACCAGTTCGGTGACCTGAACGATGGCCGCGATGATGACGATGAAGGCCAGCGTGCGCAGGTATTCGACGCCAGCCGGAATCAGCACGTAATGATCGATGAGATAACTGGTGCCGCAACCGAGCGTGAGGACGAAGGTGGTGGCCGCCCCCATTCCCATTGCCGCGTCGAGTTTTTTGGATACCCCCATGAAGGGGCATAAGCCAAGAATGCGGACCAGGACGACGTTGTTAACCAGAACGGCGCCGAGGATCACGAAAAGGTAACTGGTCATGGTTGCCGAGAGCAGGGTGGGCTGTGGGGCAAGGTGGGGGCCATATTATCCCGTGCCGGCCGGCTGTGGCTCAAGTCTGGCGGGAGTCGGGAGATGGCCGGGCCGTGATGCATCAGGCGTAGTCGCGGGTTTCGGCGACGGCTTCGCGGACCAGCGCCGGGCCGCGGTAGATGAGGCCGCTGTAGAGCTGGACCAGCCTGGCGCCGGCATCGAGCTTGGCGCGGGCCTGACGGCCGTTCAGCACGCCGCCGGCGGCGATGATCGGCAGCTCGTTCTGCAGCGCCCTGGCCAGCGCGGCGACGACGGCGGTCGACGCTTCGAACAGCGGTGCGCCCGACAGGCCGCCCTGCTGGTCGCCGAAGGGCAGACCCTGCACCTTGTCGCGGGCCAGCGTGGTGTTGGTGGCGATCACCGCGTCGATGCGGTGACGGCGCAGCGCGTCGGCGATGTTGGTGATCTGGGCGGCGTCGAGGTCGGGGGCGATCTTGAGGGTGATCGGCACGTAGCGGCCGTGCTGATCGGCGAGCCGGGCCTGACGGGCCTTGAGCTGGCCGAGCAGGGCGTCGAGTTCGGATTCGCCCTGCAGCTGGCGCAGGTTCTTGGTGTTGGGCGACGAGATGTTGACGGTGACGTAGCTTGCCAGCGGGTAGGCTTTGTCGAGACAGGCCAGGTAGTCGTCGGCGGCGCGCTCGATCGGGGTGTCGGCGTTCTTGCCGATGTTGATGCCGAGGATGCCGCGGAACTTCATCTGCTGGACGTTGCCGATCAGCGCGTCGATGCCGTGGTTGTTGAAACCCATCCGGTTGATGATGCCTTTGACTTCCGGCAGGCGGAACATCCGCGGTTTGGGGTTGCCGGGCTGGGCGCGGGGGGTGATGGTGCCGATCTCGATGAAGCCGAAACCCAGGCGCGCCAGGCCGTCGATGGCTTCGCCGTTCTTGTCGAGGCCGGCGGCCAGGCCGATGCGGTTGGGGAACTGTAGGCCCATCACCTCGATCGGCCGGGCGGCCAGCGGTTTGGCGGCGGGGAGCAGGCGGCCGGCCATGTTGAGGCCGGCGAGAGTGGTTTCGTGGGCGGTTTCCGGATCGAGGGAAAACAGCACCGGGCGGGCGATTTCGTAGAGCATCCGCCATTCTACCGCAGTGCGGAAAAGTCTTGTCTGGCGATCAGTCCAGCGCCAGGCGCAGCTGCAGCCCGAGGTAGCCGCTGTAACCGGGAAGGTTGGGCAGCGCGACGAGATTGGCGCCGACGCGACCGAACTGCGCCGACATGGCGGGAAGAACCAGGACCGAAGTCTGATAGCCGCTGGCGATCAGGCCGAAAGCGCCGAAGCGGAAGGGGCCGAGCTCGAGCGGCATCCACCGTCCGCCGACGTAGAAGGTGTTGCGGTCGTAGCTGTTGCG
>SSSX01000847.1 GCA_015657735.1 Zoogloeaceae bacterium | reverse complement strand
GGCGCCGAACAGGTCGACCCGCTGGCCGCCGGTGATCTTGGTGTAGAGGCCGTACTTCTTGGCCACCTGGCCGACCGCGATCAGGCCGTCGGGCGTCACTTCGCCGCCGGCCATGCGCGGCACCACCGAGTAGGTGCCATCCTTCTGGATGTTGCCGAGGAAGTAGTCGTTGCTGTCCTGCAGGCCGGCCAGCTCGTTCTTCAGCACGAACTCGTTCCAGCACGAGGCGAGGATGCTGGCCGCCGCCGGCTTGCAGATGTCGCAGCCGAGACCCGTGCCGTGCTTCGCCAGCAGTTCGTCGAAGCTCCTGATCCGCCCGATCCGGACGAGGTGGTAGAGCGCCTGCCGGGAGTGCGGGAAGTGTTCGCAGAGGTGGTTGTTCACCGCCATGCCGCGCCTGGCCATCTCGGCCTTCATGACCTGGGTGACCAGCGGCACGCAGCCGCCGCAGGTGGCGCCGGCGCAGGTGGCGGCCTTCAGCTCGCCGATGGTGGTGGCGCCGTCGGCCACCGCGGTGCAGATCTGGCCCTTGCTGACGTTGTTGCACGAGCAGATCTGGGCGCTGTCGGGCAGCGCGTCCACGCCCAGGCCGGGTTTGGCCTGACCGTCGCTGGCCGGGAGCATCAGGAATTCGGGGTTTTCCGGCAGCGCGATGCCGTTCAGCGCCATCTGCAGCAGGGTGCCGTATTCGTCGGCATTGCCGACCAGCACCGCGCCGAGCAGACGCTTGCCGTCGGCGCTGACCACGATCTTCTTGTAGATCTGCTTCACCTCGTCGGTGTAGCGGTAGCTGCGGCAGCCGGGCGTGCGGCCCTGGGCGTCGCCGATGCTGGCCACGTCGACGCCCATCAGCTTGAGCTTGGTGCTCATGTCGGCGCCGGCGAAGGCGGCTTCGGCCTGGCCGTTGATGTGGCGGGCCGCGACGCGGGCCATCTCGTAGCCGGGCGCGACGAGGCCGAACAGCTGGTCCTTCCAGGCCGCGCATTCGCCGATGGCGTAGATGTGCGGATCGCTGGTGCGGCAATGGTCGTCGACCGCGATGCCGCCGCGGGCGCCGACGGCCAGCGCGTTCTGGCGGGCCAGCTCGTCGCGCGGGCGGATGCCGGCCGAGAACACGATCATGTCGGTTTCGAGGTGGCTGCCGTCGTCGAAGACCATGCGGTGCCGGGCGCGTGCGCCGTCGGTGATTTCCCGCGTGTTGCGGCTGGTGTGCACCCGCACGCCGAGCGCTTCGATCTTGCTGCGCAGGATGCGGCCGCCGTCGTCGTCCACCTGCACCGCCATCAGGCGCGGCGCGAATTCGACAACGTGGGTTTCGAGGCCCAGGTCGCGCAGCGCCTTGGCGCATTCGAGGCCCAGCAGCCCGCCGCCCACCACCACGCCGCGGGTCGAGCGGGCGCCGGCGGCGCGCATGCCTTCGAGGTCTTCGATGGTGCGGTAGACGAAGCAGTCGCTGCGCTCGTTGCCGCTG
>SSSX01000846.1 GCA_015657735.1 Zoogloeaceae bacterium | reverse complement strand
GTTTAGTCGAAAACGGTTTGCTGCTCATCTGCGCCGCCTGTGAATCGTCACGACGCTTGTTGTGCGCTGGGGCCGAACTGCCGAACGGTCAACGTGCAGATCGTAAGAACATTTTGGTTTGGTGTCAATTTCAGGTCTTATGTCTTATATAAGACATAAGACCGCTTATAGACTGCCCGCCGAAAGTGTGTTCAAATACTTCGATGCGACACGACTCGCCCACCTTCAGTCCGCTCTACCGTCAGATCAAGAATCTGATGCTCAACGCTTTGGAATCCGGCGAATGGCGTCCGGGGCAGGCTATTCCCAGCGAGCAGGAACTTGCACTTCGATTTGGTGTAAGTCAAGGGACTGTCCGCAAGGCCATCGACGAGATGGCTGCCGAGAATCTGCTCGTGCGCAAGCAGGGCAAGGGAACCTACGTCGCGTCCCACAACGATCCGCGCGCCCTGTTCCGCTTTTTGCGGCTGGTGCCGATGGATGGCGATCTGGCCCATCCGCAGAGCGTTCCCCTCGATTGCTGGAAGGCCAAGGCTGGCAACGAGGCGGCCCGGATGCTCGGGATCGAGCTGGGGGCGCCGGTGACGATCCTGCGCCGTCTGCTGCGCTTTTCCGGCAGGCCGGTGGTGGTCGACGAAATCTACCTGCCGGGCGAGATATTCCAGGGGTTGACCATGGAAGTTCTGCAGGGCTCGCAGGGGTCGCTTTACAGCCTTTTTGAAAGCCGCTTCGGCATCCGGATGATCCGTGCCGAAGAGCGGATTCGCGCCGTCGCTGCCGACCGGATGACGAGCGAAACGCTCGGCGTGGCAGAGGGGACGCCGCTGCTGTCGGTCGAACGGGTGACCTACACCTACGGCGACCGGCCGGTGGAATGGCGGCGAGGGCTTTATTCCACGGCCGATCACTATTATCTTAATGAGTTGAATTGATTTGATTAGTTGGTGGCAAGAGAGTGGCCTGGTCTGTCAGTCGATGGTAAGGGTATATACTTATAATTTTGTTTGTGTGGGAAATGAGCGGCTGCTTGGCTGCTATTAGTTAGAGGGGAATCTAATGACAGAGGTGATTTTGAAGAAACAGCGCCCGAAGCATCTGGCGCTGAACGAGATCAGGCTCCCGCTTCCCGGGAAAGTCTCGATTCTGCACCGCGTGAGTGGTGCGGGTCTGTTCCTGATGCTTCCGGTGTTGCTGGCACTCTTCGGTAGCAGCGTCGGGTCGCCGGAGTCGTATGCGGCCTACAAGGCGTTTGTCGGCAACATTTTCGTGAAACTCCTGCTCGTTGGTCTTCTCTGGGCCTATCTGCACCATTTCTGTGCAGGTATCCGCTTCCTGCTTCTCGACGTGCATGTCGGCCTCGATAAGGAATCCGCCGTCAGCAGCGCCCGCGCCGTGCTGATCGTCAGCATCACCCTCACTGTCCTTCTGGTGGCCAAGCTATGGTAAAGCCCGTTATCGTTGGCGCCCATTACGGTTTCCGTGACTGGCTCGCCCAGCGCATCACCGCCGTGGTGATGGCGCTCTATACCGTCATTTTCGCAGTCTGCGCGCTGACCACGCTCGACGGCTCCTACGAGAGCTGGCGCGGCATGTTCAGCGGCGGCTTCATGCGGTTCGCGACCTTCCTGACCTTCCTGTCGCTGTTTTTCCATGCCTGGATCGGCGTGCGCGACATCTTCATGGATTACATCAAGCCGACGGGCATCCGTCTTGCTCTGCATTCGATCGTTGCCCTGCTGCTCATCGGCTATGCCGGCTGGGCGGTTCAGATTCTCTGGAGGCTGTAAGTGAAAGTCGCTAAGCATACATTTGATGCGGTTATCGTCGGTGCCGGCGGCGCCGGCCTGCGGGCGGCCCTGCAACTCTCCGAGGCGGGTCTGAAGACCGCGGTGCTGACCAAGGTCTTCCCGACCCGTTCGCACACCGTCGCGGCGCAGGGCGGTGTGGCTGCCTCGCTCGGCAATTCGACTGAAGACAACTGGCACTGGCACATGTACGACACCGTCAAGGGGTCGGACTGGCTGGGCGACCAGGATGCCATCGAGTTCATGGTCAAGAAGGCCAACGAGGTGGTCGTCGAACTCGAACACTTCGGCATGCCCTTCGACCGTACCGACAACGGCAAGATCTATCAGCGTCCGTTCGGCGGTCACTCGCAGAACTACGGCCAGACCCCGGTGTCCCGCTCCTGCGCGGCTGCCGACCGTACCGGCCATGCGATGCTGCATGCGCTGTATCAGCGTAACGTCCGTGCCAACACCCATTTCTTTGTCGAATGGATGGCGATGGACCTGATCCGCAATGCGGATGGCGATGTGCTCGGCGTGACCGCGATGGAAATGGAAACCGGTGAGGTTTCGATCTTCCACGCCAAGGCCACCATCTTCGCGACCGGCGGTTCCGGCCGCATCTACTACAGCTCGACCAACGCCTTCATCAACACCGGTGACGGCGTCGGCATGGCGGCCCGTGCCGGGATTCCGCTGGAAGACATGGAGTTCTGGCAGTTCCACCCGACCGGGGTGGCCGGTGCCGGCGTGCTGATCACCGAGGGCGTCCGCGGCGAAGGCGGCATCCTGCGCAACGCCTCCGGCGAGCGCTTCATGGAACGCTACGCGCCCAACCTGAAGGATCTGGCCTCCCGCGATGTGGTGTCGCGTTCGATGGTCACCGAGATCAACGAAGGTCGCGGCTGCGGTTCCGAGAAGGATCACGTGCTGCTCGACATCACCCACCTGTCGCCCGAGAACATCATGAAGCGCCTGCCCGGCATTCGTGAGATTTCGATCCAGTTTGCCGGTGTCGATCCGATCAAGGCCCCGATTCCGGTCGTGCCGACCTGCCACTACCAGATGGGCGGTATTCCGACCAACTACAAGGGTCAGGTCATCGTGCCGAAGGACGGCAATCCGAACGTGCCGGTGCCGGGCTTCTACGCCGCCGGCGAATGCGCCTGCGCGTCGGTTCACGGCGCCAACCGTCTCGGTACCAACTCGCTGCTCGACCTGCTGGTGTTCGGCAAGTCTGCCGGCGAAACCGTGGTGGCCGATTTTCAGTCCGGCCAACTGACGCTGAAGCCGCTGCCCGACGACGCCGCCGATGTGTCGCTGGCGCGCATCGCCCGCCTCGAGGTGCAGACCAACGGTGTCGAAGTTGCCGATGTCCGCCTCGACATGCAACGCACGATGCAGAAGCACGCCGGCGTGTTCCGCTTCGCCGACATGCTGAAGGAAGGCGTCGCCAAGATCCTCGAAGTCGCCGAGCGCGCCAAGCACACGCAGATCAAGGACAAGTCCAAGGTCTGGAATACCGCCCGCACCGAAGCCCTCGAGCTCGACAACCTGATCGAAGTCGCAAAGGCCACGATGATCTCTGCCGAGGCCCGCAAGGAATCCCGCGGCGCCCACGTGCGTGACGACGCGATCGACTGCGCCGAGACCCCGAACGGCCGCGACGACAAGAACTGGCTCAAGCACACGCTGTGGTACAGCGAGGGCAACCGTCTCGATTACAAGCCGGTGAACCTGCAACCGATGTCCGCCGATGTCGAGCCGATCGCGCTCGCCAAGCGTACCTACTGAGCGTTCCGGAGAATAGAAGATGAGCAGCAAGCGAACCGTACAGTTCAAGATTTACCGCTACGATCCGGACAAGGACGACAAGCCCTACATGCAGGACATCTCGGTCGAGCTCGAAGAGTCCGACAAGAAGCTCCTCGATGCGCTGGTCCGCCTGAAGGCCAAGGACGACTCCCTGTCGTTCCGCCGCTCCTGCCGTGAAGGCGTGTGTGGCTCCGACGCCATGAACATCAACGGCAAGAACGGTCTGGCCTGCCTGACCGGCATCGACGAACTGGCCCAGCCGATCACCATCCGTCCGCTGCCCGGCCTGCCGGTCATCCGCGACGTGATCGTCGACATGACCCAGTTCTTCAAGCAGTACCACTCGATCAAGCCCTACCTGATCAACAACGACCCGGCGCCCGAGCGCGAGCGTTTGCAGTCGCCGGAAGACCGCGAAGAGCTCAACGGTCTCTACGAGTGCATTCTCTGCGCATGCTGCTCGACGAGCTGTCCGTCGTTCTGGTGGAATCCGGACAAGTTCGTCGGCCCGGCCGGCCTGCTGGCCGCGTACCGCTTCCTGGCGGATACCCGCGACCAGGCCACCAGCGAGCGCCTCGACAATCTTGAAGATCCGTACCGTCTGTTCCGTTGCCACTCCATCATGAACTGCGTCGATGTCTGCCCGAAGGGTCTCAATCCGACCCGGGCGATCGGCAAGATCAAGGACATGATGGTCCGTCGCGCGGTATGACGCTGAATCGGGGGCGCGTGCGCTGGCAGTGCCGTCGGGCTCTTCTCGAGCTCGATCTGGTGTTCACGCGCTTCCTCGAAAGGCACTTTGACCGTCTCGACGACGGTCAGCTGGCGGATTTGGACGACCTGCTGCGCGTCGAGGACCATGACCTGTGGGCCATGGTTAACGGCAGCCAGCCGGTCACCAACGATCGCTGGAAGGAGATGGTGGACCTGATCCGGGCAGATTGACGGAGCAGGCCACCGCTAGGGAGCTGTGGAGTTTTACAGGGATACAGGAAAAAAGGGACCAAGATATGACCACGCAACGTACCGCTACACTGACCGTAGATGACAAGGCCTTCGATTTTCCGATCATGTCGGGGACGCATGGCAATGATGTGATCGATATCCGCTCGCTCGGCGGCAAGACCGGCAAGTTCACGTATGACTCCGGGTTCCTGTCCACTGCAAGCTGCCAGTCGAAGGTGACGTACATCGACGGTGACAAGGGCGAATTGCTGTACCGTGGTTACCCGATCGAACAACTGGCCGAGAGCTGCAACTTCCTCGAAGTCACCTATCTGCTGAAGAACGGCGAACTGCCGAACGCCAAGCAAAAGACCGATTTCGAGAACACCATCAAGAACCACACGATGGTGCATGAACAGCTGACCAAGTTCTACTCCGGTTTCCGCCGCGACGCCCACCCGATGGCCGTCATGACCGGCGTGGTCGGTGCCCTGTCCGCCTTCTACCACGATGCGATGGACTTCTCTGACGTCGAGCACCGCAACGTCAGCTTCAATCGCCTCGTCGCCAAGATGCCGACGATCGTGGCGATGGCCTACAAGTACAACACCGGCGCGCCGTTCATGTATCCGGACAACGAGCTGGATTACACCGCCAACTTCATGCGCATGATGTTCGGCAACCCGTGCGAGAAGTACAAGCCGAACCCGGTTCTGGTGCGCGCCCTCGACGTCATCTTCACGCTGCATGCCGACCACGAGCAGAATGCCTCCACGTCCACGGTGCGTCTGGCCGGTTCGTCGGGTGCCAACCCCTTCGCCTGTATCGCTGCCGGCATCGCCTGCCTGTGGGGCCCGGCGCACGGTGGTGCGAACGAAGCCTGTCTGCAGATGCTCGAGGAGATCGGCGACGTGTCCCGTGTCGGCGAATACATCAAGCGCGCGAAGGACAAGAACGACTCCTTCAAGCTGATGGGCTTCGGTCATCGCGTCTACAAGAACTTCGACCCGCGCGCCAAGCTGATGGGCAAGGTCTGCGGCGAGGTGCTGAGCGAACTCGGCCTCGAGAACGACCGGCTGTTCAAGCTCGCCAAGGAACTCGAGAAGATCGCCCTCGAAGACGAGTACTTCGTCGAGAAGAAGCTCTACCCGAACGTCGACTTCTACTCCGGCATCGTCCAGAAGGCCCTCGGCATCCCGACCGAAATGTTCACCTGCATCTTTGCGCTGGCCCGTACCGTCGGCTGGATGACCCAGTGGGAAGAAATGATCACCGATCCGGAGTACAAGATCGGTCGCCCGCGCCAGCTTTACATCGGCGCTGCCCGTCGCGACGTCGTGCCGCTGGCCCAGCGCGGCTAAGCAGGACTGAGGGGGGGAGGGGGAAAAACAGGAAAAGCGAATGCGGGATGGTCGATTCGTCGGGCCATCCCGCTTTGTTTATCCGGAGAGTCTAACGATCAGGGATTTCTCCCCACCGCACGCACCTATATTCAAAAGACAAAAGACACAAGCCAGGTGGTCGCCCATGATGAAAAAGCTTTTTGAGAGCTCCCAGCTGTTTGGCAGCAACGCGCCCTTCATCGAGGAGCTTTACGAGAATTATCTCGACAACCCCGATTCCGTCTCCGACGAATGGCGGAGCTACTTCGATACGCTGCAGAACACCCCCGGCAACGGCCGGGACGTCGCACACTATCCGATCATCAACGCCTTCGCCGAAATGGCGAAGCGCGGCCCGGTCCGCACCGTCGTGGCCAGCGGCGGCGACCAGAAGCAGGTCAGCGTCCTGCAACTGATCAATGCCCACCGCTTCCTCGGCACCCGCTGGGCCCAGCTCGATCCGCTGAAGCGCACCGAGCGCCCCGAGATCAACGAACTCGAGCTGTCCCATTACGGTTTCACCGAGGCGGACCTCAACGAAACCTTCAACACCGGTTCCTTCCACGGCCTGCCGGGTGATCGCGCGACGCTGCGCGAAATCCTCGATGCCGTTCGTCAGACTTACTGCGGCTCCATCGGCGCCGAGTACATGTACATGACCGACATCGGCGAGAAGCGCTGGATCCAGGCGCGCCTCGAGCCGTCCCGTGGCAGGCCGTCCTTCGACGCTGCCAAGCAGCGCCGGATTCTCGAGCGCCTGACCGCCGCCGAGACCATGGAGCGCTACCTCCATACCAAATACGTCGGCCAGAAGCGCTTCTCGCTCGAAGGCGGCGAGAGCACCATTGTCGCGATGGACGAACTGATCCGCGTCGCCGGCAGCAAGGGCGTGCAGGAAATCGTCATCGGCATGGCCCACCGCGGCCGTCTGAACGTGCTGGTCAACACCCTCGGCAAGTCGCCGAGCATGCTGTTCTCGGAGTTCGAAGGCAAGGCGGCGTCCGATCTGTCCGCCGGCGACGTGAAATACCACATGGGCTTCTCCAGCGACGTCATGACCGCCGGCGGCCCGGTGCATCTGACCCTGGCGTTCAACCCGTCGCATCTGGAAATCGTCAACCCGGTGGTTGAAGGCTCGGTGTATGCCCGCCAGACCCGTCGTGGCGAGAAGGGCAAGTCGGAAGTCGTCCCGGTGCTGATCCACGGCGATGCCGCGGTGGCCGGCCAGGGCGTCAACCAGGAAATGCTCAACTTCGCGCAGACCCGCGGCTATGGCACGGGCGGCACGATCCACATCGTCGTGAACAACCAGATCGGCTTCACGACCTCCGACCCGCGCGACTACCGTTCGTCGCTCTACTGCACCGACATCTTCAAGATGTCCGAGGCGCCGATCTTCCACGTCAATGGCGACGACCCCGAAGCGGTCGCTTTCGTCATGGGGCTGGCGGTCGAGTACCGTCAGGAGTTCAAGAAGGACGTGGTTGTCGACATCGTCTGCTACCGCAAGCTCGGCCACAACGAAGCCGACGAGCCGATGGTCACGCAGCCGCTGATGTACAAGAAGATCGCCAAGCACCCCGGCACCCGCAAGCTGTACGCGGAAAAGCTGGTCGCTCAGGGCATCTGCAAGGCCGACGAGCCGGAAGAGTTCATCAAGGATTACCGCGCCGCCCTCGACAAGGGCGAGCTGCTGACCAATCCGGTGCTGTCCGACTTCAAGCGCCAGTTCGCGCAGGACTGGGCTCCGTACGTCAACAAGAAGTACACCGACAAGTGCGATACCAAGGTGCCGATGGCCGAGCTCAAGCGCCTGGCCAAGGCGCTGACGACCACGCCGGAAGGCTTCACGCTGCATTCGCGCGTCCAGAAGATCATCGATGACCGCAAGGCGATGGGCGACGGCAAGCTGCCCTTCGACTGGGGCATGGGCGAGAACCTGGCCTACGCCAGCCTGCTGGTGCAGGGTTTCGGCGTGCGCATCTCCGGTGAGGACGTCGGTCGCGGCACCTTCTTCCACCGTCATGCGGCGCTGCACGATCAGAACCGCGACCAGTGGCACGACGGCACCTTCTACCCGCTGCAGAACATCCGCGAAGGTCAGGGTCCGTTCTATTGCTACGACTCGGTGCTGTCCGAGGAGGCCGTGCTGGCCTTCGAGTACGGCTACGCGTCGGCCGAGCCGAACCAGCTGGTGGTATGGGAAGCCCAGTTCGGCGACTTCGCCAACGGCGCCCAGGTGGTCATGGACCAGTTCATCAGCTCCGGCGAAGCCAAGTGGGGCCGTCAGTGCAGCCTGGTCATGATGCTGCCGCATGGCTACGAAGGCCAGGGTCCGGAGCACTCGTCGGCGCGCATCGAGCGTTACATGCAGCTGTGCGCCGAGATGAACATGGAAGTGTGCATCCCGTCCGGCCCGTCGCAGATCTTCCACCTGCTGCGTCGCCAGGCGCTGCGCAAGCTGCGCAAGCCGCTGGTGATCATCACGCCGAAGTCGCTGCTGCGCCACAAGGATGCGGTGTCGTCGCTCGAAGACATGTCGAAGGGCACCTTCGAGACGGTCATCGGGGAAGTGGACGAGCTCGACGTCAAGAAGGTCAAGCGGGTGGTCGTGTGCTCCGGCAAGATTTACTACGAACTGCTGGCCCATCGCCGCGCGAACGACATCAAGGACATCGCAATCGTCCGTCTGGAACAGCTTTATCCGTTCCCGGCCGATGCCTTCCGCGCCGAAGTGGACAAATACCCCAACGCCAAGGAAGTCGTGTGGTGTCAGGAGGAGCCCCGCAACCAGGGCGTCTGGTACTGGCTGGCCTCCCGTCACCACCTGGACAACGCGCTCGGCGACAAGCGCAAGTTCCTGCTGGTGGCGCGTCCGGCGGCAGCCTCGCCGGCCGTGGGTTACTACGCCAAACACAACGCGCAGCAGAAGGCCGTTATCGAGAATGCGTTCGGTGAGATCAATGCCTGATGCCGAACGCGGTGCAGAACTGAAGAAGAGGGAGAAAACATGCTGATCGAAGTCAAAGTGCCGCAACTGTCCGAGTCCGTTTCCGAAGCCACGCTGGTCAGCTGGCACAAGAAGGAAGGGGATGCCGTTTCCCGCGACGAAAACCTGATCGACATCGAGACCGACAAGGTCGTGCTGGAAACCCCGGCGCCTGCCGACGGCGTGCTCGTCAAGCTCGTCAAGCAGGGTGGCGATTCCGTCACCTCGGGCGAGGTCATTGCGACCATCGACACCGAAGCCAAGGCTGCCGGTGCCTCGGCAGCTGCCGCTGCGCCCGCCGCTGCTGCGGCGCCGGCTGCGGCTGCTCCGGCGGCGGCGAGCGCTTCCGCTGCCGCCAGCCCGTCCGCGCGCAAGATTCTCGACGAGAAGGGCATTGCCGCTGCCGACGTGGCCGGTTCCGGCCGTGGCGGTCGCGTGACCAAGGAAGACGCCGTCGCCGCCCAGCCGAAGGCCGCCGCCGTGGCTGCCCCGGCCGTGGCGATTGCCGCCGGCGACCGTCCCGAGCAGCGCGTTCCGATGACCCGTCTGCGCGCCCGCATCGCCGAGCGCCTGATCCAGTCGAAGAACGAAAACGCGATCCTGACGACCTTCAACGAGGTCAACATGGCGCCGGTCATGGCGCTGCGCAAGCAGTACGCCGAGAAGTTCGAGAAGGCTCATGGCGTGCGTCTGGGCTTCATGGGCTTCTTCGTCAAGGCGGCGGTCGCGGCGCTCAAGAAGTACCCGATCCTGAACGCCTCGGTCGACGGCAACGACATCGTCTATCACGGCTACATCGACATCGGCATCGCCGTCGGTTCGCCGCGCGGCCTGGTCGTGCCGATTCTGCGCGACGTGGACAGCATGTCGATCGCCGACATCGAGAAGAAGATCGCCGAATTCGGCCAGAAGGCCAAGGACGGCAAGATCTCCATCGAGGAGCTCACCGGCGGCACGTTCTCGATCTCCAACGGCGGCGTGTTCGGCTCGATGATGTCCACCCCGATCATCAACCCGCCGCAGTCGGCGATCCTCGGCATCCATGCCACCAAGGATCGTGCCGTGGTTGAAAACGGTCAGGTCGTGGTGCGCCCGATCAACTACCTCGCCATGTCCTACGACCACCGGATCATCGACGGCCGCGAAGCCGTGCTCGGTCTGGTGGCGATGAAGGAAGCGATGGAAGATCCGGCCCGTCTGCTGCTGGACGTCTGAACCTACTGACCCGGGGCACGGTCGCGACGGGTTTCCCGTCGCCGCCGTGCCTTGTTGCGATCCGAACAAGGAAGAATACATATGGCGAAGCAATTCGACGTGCTGGTCATCGGCGGTGGTCCCGGTGGCTACGTGGCTGCGATCCGCGCCGCGCAACTCGGTTTCAGCACGGCCTGTGCCGAATCCAATCCCTATGCCGATCCGAAAGGCGAGCCGCGTCTCGGCGGCACCTGCCTTAACGTGGGCTGCATCCCGTCGAAGGCGCTGCTGCACACCTCGCACCTGTTCGAGGAAGCCGGCCACGCCTTCGAGGAGCAGGGCATCAGCGTCGGCACCCCGAAGATCGATGTGCCGAAGATGATCGCCCGCAAGGCCAAGGTCGTCGATCAGCTCACCGGCGGTATCAAGGGCCTGTTCAAGAAGAACAAGGTGACCTTCCTCGCCGGCCACGGCGCTTTCGTCGCCAAGACCGACGCCGGCTGGCAGGTCAAGGTCGGCGAAGAAATCGTCGAGGCCAAGCAGGTCATCGTCGCGACGGGCTCGTCGGCCCGTCATCTGCCGGGCATTCCGGTCGACAACAAGCTGATCTGCGACAACATCGGCGCGCTCGACATCGACGCGGTGCCGAAGCGTCTCGGCCTGATCGGTTCCGGCGTGATCGGCCTCGAAATGGGTTCGGTGTGGAACCGCCTCGGTTCCCAGGTCACGATCCTTGAAGCGATGGACAGCTTCCTTGCCGCCGCCGACGTGGATGTGGCCAAGGAAGCCCTCAAGCTGTTCACCAAGCAGGGCCTCGACGTCAAGCTGTCGGTCAAGGTCGGCAAGGTCACGGCCGGCAAGAAGTCGGTTACCGTCGAGTACGAAACCAAGGATGGCGCGCAGAAGGCCGAGTTCGACCGCCTGATCGTCTCCGTCGGCCGCGTGCCGAACACCGCCGGCCTCAACGCCGAAGCGGTCGGCCTGAAGATCGACGGTCGCGGCTTCATCGAGGTCGATGACCATTGCAAGACCAGCCTGCCCGGCGTGTGGGCGGTGGGCGACGTGGTGCGCGGCCCGATGCTGGCCCATAAGGCGATGGAAGAAGGCGTGATGGTCGCCGAGCTGATGGCAGGCCAGGCCGGCCACTGCAACTTCGACACGGTTCCGTGGGTCATCTACACCGCGCCGGAAATCGCCTGGGTCGGCAAGACCGAGCAGCAGCTCAAGGCCGACGGCGTCGAATACCGCGTCGGCAAGATCCCGTTCATGGCCAACGGCCGGGCCCTCGGCGCCGGCAATCCGGCCGGCTTCGTCAAGATGCTGGCCGATGCCAAGACCGACCGCATCCTCGGCGTGCACATCATCGGCGCCAACGCTTCCGAGCTGATCGGCGAGGCGGTGGTGACGATGGAGTTCGCCGGGGCGTCCGAGGATCTGGCGCGCATCTGCCATGCCCACCCGACCCTGTCGGAAGTGGTGCACGAAGCCGCGCTGGCGGTGGACAAGCGTCCTCTGCACTTCTGATGAAGCGGCCGGCCGCGTCGCCGGCCGGGCTTCAGGCGGGGGCGGTCAGGCGGTAAAATGCCTGTCCGCCCCCGTTTTCTTGGTTTGACCGAATCACCACGATGCCCCACCGAATCCTCAAAGTCGCCGAAAACGGCATGCTCGACGCCTACGAGGCGACCCTCAAGGCGCGGGGTTTCAAATCCGACCCGGCCCAGCGTGCGGCCGCCCAGCGCCTGCAGAACCTGTATTCCGACCTCGTCGCCTTCAAGGCGGCGCGGCGCGGCACGATCCGCAAGCTGCTGGCGCGACCGCGGCAGCCGCGCAGCGTCTACTTCTGGGGCGGCGTGGGGCGGGGCAAGAGTTTCCTGATGGACTGTTTCTACGACGCGGTGCCTTACCAGCGCAAGCGCCGGGTGCACTTCCATGCCTTCATGCAGGAAGTGCAGAACGACCTCAAGCAGTTCAACAACGAAGCCGACCCGCTGCAGAAGGTCGCCGACCGCATCGCGCGCCAGACGCGCCTGCTGTGCTTCGACGAATTCCACGTGTCCGACATCGCCGACGCGATGATCCTCGGCCGCCTGCTCGACGCGCTGTTCGCCCGTGGCACGATCTTCGTGATGACCTCCAACTATCCGCCGGACGGTCTCTACCCCAACGGTCTGCAGCGCATCAATTTCCTGCCGACCATCGACATGATCAAGCGGCGTTTCGACGTGGTCGAGGTGGATCACGGCACCGACTACCGCCTGCGCACCCTCGAACAGATGGAGGCCTTCCTGGTGCCGGCCGACGAGGCGGCCGATCGCCACCTGGCCGCCGACTTCGAAAAGATCGCCGGCACCAAGGGCGAGGGCGGCGAGATCGAGGTGCTCGAGCGCAAGCTCAAGGTTCAGCGCCGCGCCGCCGGCGTGATCTGGTTCGATTTCGACACGCTGTGCGGCGGCAACCGCTCGCAGAACGATTACCTCGAGATCGCCCGCGAACATCACACGCTGTTGCTGTCCAGGGTGCCCAGAATGAGCGCCGCGATGGCCTCCGAAGCGCGGCGCTTCACCTGGCTGGTCGATGTGCTGTACGACCACCGGGTCAAGCTGCTGGTCAGCGCCGAGTGCCAGGCCTATGACCTGTACGTCGAAGGCCGCCAGGCCAGCGAGTTCCACCGCACCGTCAGCCGTCTGATCGAGATGCGCTCGCGGGACTATCTGGCCGAAGCCCACCGCATTGAGTGACGCCGCCATGCGCCTGCTGGGCGTCTGCCTCGT
>SSSX01000137.1 GCA_015657735.1 Zoogloeaceae bacterium | reverse complement strand
CACGATGTCAATCCCCGGGGCCATGCCGCCGAAGTCTTTCAGCTGATCAAGCAACTCAACTCAAGGAACCTAAATGGAAATCGCCAAGAACACGGTCGTCACACTTGATTACACGGTCAAGGACCCGGATGGCAACATGATTGACGACGGTCACCACCCGCTGGTGTACCTGCATGGCGGTTACGACGGCATCTTCGCCGTGATCGAAGAGGCGTTGCACGGCAAGAAGGTCGGCGAGAACCTGAAGGTCAAGCTGGCTCCCGAGGATGCCTTCGGCGAGTTCGACGAGGAACTGGTGCTGGTCGAAGAAGCCTCCCTGTTCCCCGACAACATCGAAGTCGGCATGTCCTTCGAGCGCGTCGGCGAAGACGGCGAGGACGAGATGGTCTACCGCATCACCGACATCGCCGACGGCAAGGTGGTGGTCGATGGCAATCACCCGCTGGCCGGCACCGCGCTGATCTTCGACATCACCGTGAAGAGCGTGCGCGCCGCCAGCGCCGAGGAAATCGGCCACGGCCATGTCCACGGCGAAGGTGGTCACCATCACTGAGCACGTTCCGATGAACCCGTGAACGACTGACTCGAGCGGACCGCCTGGCGGTCCGTTTTCTTTGCGATGAACAGACTGGAAAAGGAAGAGCCGGCACTGCTCGAGGTCGAGCGGCTGCGGGTCGAGCTGGGCCCGCCCGACAGGCCCGTAAGTCCCGTGGACGGCATCAGTTTTGCGGTGCCGGCCGGGCAGACGCTGGCGCTGGTCGGCGAGTCGGGCTGCGGCAAGTCGATGACCGCACTGGCCTGCATGCGCCTGCTGCCGGCCGGCGGACGCATTGCCGGAGGGTCGGTCGTCCTCGGCGGCAACGCCCTGCAGAATCTGCCCGAGACGCGCATGCGCGAGATTCGCGGCAATCAGCTGGCGATGATCTTCCAGGAGCCGGCCACCAGTCTGAACCCGGTGATGACCGTCGGCGACCAGATCGGCGAGGTGCTGGTGCGCCATCGCAGCCTGCGCGGCCAGCCGGCCCGCGACGAGGCCGAACGCCTGCTCGCCGCAGTCGGCATTCCCGACCCCGGGCGGCGGCTGTCCGAATATCCCTTCCAGCTTTCCGGCGGCATGAAGCAGCGGGTGATGATCGCCATCGCCCTGGCCGGCGATCCGAAAGTGCTGATCGCCGACGAGCCGACCACCGCCCTCGACGTGACCATCCAGGCCCAGGTGCTCGACCTGCTGGCCGAACTGCAGGCCCGTCGCGGCATGGGCATGCTATTGATCACCCACGATCTGGGCGTCGTCGCGCGCATGGCCCACCGGGTCGGTGTGATGTACGCCGGCGAACTGGTCGAGACCGGCGCGCGGGAGGAATTCTTCGGCGCCCCGCTGCATCCCTATTCGCGCAAGCTGTTCGCCGCGCTGCCGACCTCGGCCCAGCGCGGCCGGGCGCTGGAAACCCTGGTCGGGCAGGTGCCGCGCCTGGGTGAGCGGCCCGCCGGCTGCCGTTTTGCCGAGCGCTGCCCGCAGGTGCACGAGCGTTGCCGCAGCGTCGCGCCGGAGATGCATCCGGTGGGAGGTCAGACGGTGCGCTGCCATCTTTACGATCCGGCCGGGCAGGTCGGCTGGACGCTGCCGGCGCAGGTGCCAGAGACCTCCCCCCTCCGGCGGGTGCAGGCCGATGGCAAGACCCTCGAGGTGCAGGCGCTGGAGGTGCACTTCCCGGTTCGAAAAGGACTGTTCCGCCGGGTCGTCGGCCACGTGAAGGCCGTCGACGGGGTGTCGCTGCACGTCCCGGCCGGCGAGACGCTGGCGCTGGTCGGCGAATCGGGCTGCGGCAAGACAACGGCCGGCAAGGCCCTGCTCAAGCTCGTGCCGGCCAGCGGCGGCAGCGCCCGCTACGGCGGACACGAACTCCTCGATCTGACGCCGCGCCAGTGGCAACCCCTGCGCCGCGATCTGCAGATGATCTTCCAGGACCCGTTCAGCTCGCTCAATCCGCGCATGCGGGTCGGCGAGATTCTGGAGGAAGGCATGCAGTCGCTGGCCGTCGAACCCGACGCCGCCGCGCGTTCGGCCAAGATCGACGCACTGCTGCGCCGGGTCGGCCTCGATCCGGCGATGCGCCAGCGCTTTCCCCACGAGTTTTCCGGCGGTCAGCGCCAGCGCATCGCCATCGCCCGTGCGCTGGCGGTGTCGCCCCGGCTGATCGTCTGCGACGAGCCGACCAGTGCCCTCGACGTGTCGGTGCAGGCCCAGATTCTCAACCTGCTGCGCGACCTGCAGGCCGAGTACGGTCTGTCCTACCTGTTCATCACCCACAACCTGGCGGTGGTGGATTACCTCGCCCACCACGTGGCGGTGATGTATCTGGGGCGGATCGTCGAGCGCGGCAGCGTCGAGGAGGTGCTGCGCGACCCGCGTCACCCCTACACGCGGATGCTGCTGGCGGCGGTGCCCAGGATCGAGACGGCGGGGGCCGCACGGCATGCGGAAACCACCCGCGGCGACATGCCGTCGCCGCTGAATCCGCCGACCGGTTGCCATTTCCATCCACGCTGCAGCCTGGCCAACGAAACCTGCCGCACCACCTATCCCGCCGAGACCGCGCTCTCGCCGACCCGCGTCGTGCGCTGCCATCTCTGCTAGCTGCACGCACGACGGGGGCGGATTTTCAGCGCTGTTTTTTGGCGGTCGGGGCGGGGGTGGCCTTGGCCGGTGCAGCCTTGACGGGCGCCGGCGCAGCCTTGGCCGGGGCCTTGCCGCGGGCGGCGGCTGAAGGAGCGGCGGCAGGCGCGGCGCCCCTGCCGCCGCGGGCCGCCGACGCCGGCTCGGCCGTTACCGCCAGCTTGCGTTCGACGACCATCGGCTTGCCGTTCTTGCCGCGTACGACGGTGCGCTGGATCAGCGCCCGCGGCGGTGGCGGAGGTGGCGGTTCGACGGCGCCGGCCTGGGGATGGCTGGGCATCAGGCTCGACAGGCTGATGCGGTCGCCCTCGCTTTCCGACGGCACGATCAGCATGTAGCCGGTGCCGATGCGGGCCCGCGGCGACAGGCCGTTCACCTGCCGCAGGCGGCTGGCGGAAATCCCGAGCCGGTCGGCAACCCCTTCCAGCCCTTCACCTTCGCGCAGCTCATAGGTTTTCCAGCTGGCGTTGGCGGGATCGTGTTTCTGCAGATTGATCAGGAAGGCTTCGACCTTGTCGGCCGGAATCACCAGCGACTGCGAGCCGCTGGTCGGCAGCACCGGGCGCTTGTAGCCCGGATTTAGGGCCAGGATTTCATCCACCGGCGTTTCCGCGAGCCGGGCGGCGGTGGCCAGATCGAGGGCCACGCGGCTTTCGACGGTGACGAAATACGGACGGTTGGGGATCGCCGGCAGCGTGATGCCGAACAGCTCCGGCTGGGCGACGATGTTTTTGAGGGCTTGCAGCTTCGGCACGTAGTAACGCGTCTCGCCGGGCATGTTGAGATGCTGGTATTCGGTGGACAGGCCGGCGGCGCGGTTCTTCGCCACCGCCCGGCCGACGGCGCCTTCGCCCCAGTTGTACGAGGCCAGCGCCAGGTGCCAGTCGCCGTGCATCTCGTAGATGGTCTGCAGGTAGTCGAGGGCGGCGTTGGTGGAGGCGATCACGTCGCGCCGCTCGTCCACCCACCAGTTCTGTTCGAGGCGGTAATTCTTGCCGGTCGATGGAATGAACTGCCACAGGCCGGACGCCTGGGCCGACGACAGGGCCATCGGGTTGAAGGCGCTTTCCACCATCGGCAGCAGCGCCAGTTCGGTGGGCATGCCGCGGCGTTCGAGTTCCTCGACGATGTAGTAGAGGTAGCGCTGGCCGCGGGTGAAAATCTGCCGCAGCGCGCCGGGGCGGTTGATGTAGTAGATCTGCCGGTCGGTGACGAGATCGGTGTTCAGATCGGGCATCGAGAAGCCGCGGCGGATGCGTTCCCACAGGTCGTCGGTTTCGACCGTCAGGTCGATGGTCGGCACCCGGGCGTGCTGTTCGCGGATTTCGAACACCCTGGGCTGAGCCTCGTCGAGCAGCGAGGTGGCGCTCAGCAGGCGGGCCGGGAGGTCGTCCTGCGGGCCGGCTTCGGGGCTGTCGGCCACCGCCGTGGCGGCCCCGAGAAGCGACAGGAATAGCGCGATAAGTCTTGGAAACATCAGGATTTGTCGCGCGAAAAGCAAAAACGGGATTTTATCCGGCCGTGGCATGAGGGGTCAAACCGGCCGCCACGCGGGGCCGGATTGCTGCGGCTGCGTCGGACGCCGTCCCGCCGGGCGGGCTACGGCGCCGGGCCGGAATCCGTTACAGTACGCGCTGCGCCGGCAAACCGCCTTTGCCGGGCATGTTTTTTGCATCGATCCACCCAGGAAAACCACCCGAGACGACCCCGTGAGAGCATTGCTGATCGAAGACACACTGACGAGTGCCACCCTGGTGTCCCATCAGCTTCGCAAGATCGGGATCGAGCCGATTCTGGCCCGCGACGGTGAGCGCGGGATCGAGCTGTTCAAGCAGGAGCGTCCCGACCTGATCCTGCTCGACATCATCATGCCGGGCATGGACGGTTTCGAAGTCGCCCGGCGCATCCGCCAGCTGGAACAAGCCGGCGAGTGGACGCCGATCATCTTTCTGACCGCCCGGACCAGTGACGCCGACCTCGAAAAAGGCATCAGCGTCGGCGGCGACGACTACCTGATCAAGCCGGTTTCGGAAACGGTGCTGGCCGCCAAGCTCAAGGCCATGCAGCGGATCGCCCAGATGCGTTATTCGCTGCTGGTGCTGACGCGCAAGCTCGACGACGCAAACCAGGAACTGACGCGCCTGTCGTCCCTCGACGGGCTCACCGGCATCCCGAACCGCCGGCAGTTCGACGACACCCTGCTGCGCGAGTGGCGCCGCTCGAGCCGCCAGCGCCGGCCGCTGTCGATCCTGCTGTGCGACGTGGATTTCTTCAAGCAGTTCAACGACGGCTACGGCCATCAGGTTGGCGACGAATGCCTGAAGGCCGTCGCGCGGACGGTGCAGTCGGTGCTGCGCCGCCCGGCCGACCTGGCTGCGCGCTATGGCGGCGAGGAGTTCGCGGTGATCCTGCCCGACACCGAATTGACCGGCGCCGTGCAGGTCGCCGAGGCGGTCCGCTCGTCGGTCGAGGGGCTGCGCATCACCCACCGCTTTTCGCGCGGCAGCGGCGTGGTGACGGTCAGTGTCGGCGTGGCGTCGACCACTCCGGCGCCCGGCGAGACCGATTCGGCGGGGCTGCTCAAGCGCGCCGACGATGCGCTCTACCAGGCCAAGCAGGCCGGTCGCAACCGCATCGCGGCGGCGCCGGTCACGCCGGCAATCTGATCAGAAACGGTTTTTCCACTCGCGGATCGCGGCGAAGACTTCGACCGGCGAGGCCAGACAGCAGCCCGCATGGGCTTCGGCCTGGCGGATCACCGCCGCTTCGCGGCTGCGCAGGAAGGGGTTGGTGGACATTTCGCCGGCCAGCGGGAAGGGCACGGTCGGCCGGTCGTCGGCGCGCAGCGCCTGGCTGGCGGCAATGCGCCGGGTGACGGCGGGGTTGTCGGGCTCGACGGCGGCGGCGAAGGCCAGATTGGCCAGGGTGTACTCGTGAGTGCAGTAAACCTGGGTGTCGCCGGGCAGGGCGGCCAGTTTTTCGAGGGATGCGAACATCTGCGCCGGCGTGCCTTCGAAAAGCCGGCCGCAGCCGGCGGCGAACAGCGTGTCGCCGCAGAACAGCGCCCCGGCGCCGTGGTAGCCGATGTGGCCGGCGGTGTGGCCGGGGATGTCGAGAACGCGGAATTCGACCGGCGCATCCGGAGTGCCCAATTCGGGTATTGACACCACGTCGCCTTCGCCGACCGGGCGGGTGATGCCGGCGATGGCCTCCCGCGCCGGGCCGAAAACCGGCACCGCGCCGTGGGCCAGCAACTCGGCGACGCCGCCGGTGTGGTCGGGATGGTGATGGGTGATCAGGATCGCCGCGAGGCTCAGCCCTTCGTCGGCGAGGTAGCGAAGCACCGGCGCGGCATCGCCCGGGTCGACCACCGCGGCCCGGGTGCCGGCACGGAGCAGCCAGATATAGTTATCGCGGAACGCTGGAAGGGGGATAATCTTCATCCCGCGATTGTACCCGCTTCCGTCTTTTCCCCCGCACCTCCGCTGCGCCGATGATCCAGCCCGAATCCTTTCCCGGCCTCCACGCCTGGCTAGACACGCCGCTGGGGCGTTACGTGATGGCTTGGGAGGCGGAACGGTTCGACGCGCTGGTGGCCGACATCTTCGGCTACAACGCGGTGCAGCTCGGCGTGCCGGAGTTCGATTTCCTGCGCGCCAACCGCATGCCGTTCCGCTTTCGGGCGGGGGCCGGCGACGTGCTGGTGGCCGCCGACTACGCGGCGCTGCCTTTCGCGGCCGGCAGCGTCGATCTGGTGGTGCTGCCCCACGTGCTGGAGTTCGCTGCCAATCCGCACCAGGTTCTGCGCGAAGTTGAACGGGTGCTGGTGCCGGAAGGTCATGTGGTGATCGCCGGTTTCAACCCGGTGAGCCTGTTCGGCCTCAAGCGCCGGCTGGCCGGCGACGGCGCCGGCTACCCGTGGCGCGGCCAGTATCTGTCGGTGCGGCGGCTGAAGGACTGGCTGGCCTTGCTCAGTTTTGAAACCGGCACCCAGGCGTCGGGCTGTTTCGTGCCGGTGCTGGACCAGCAGAAATGGCTCGAGCGCATGCGTTGCCTGGATTGGGCGGGACGGCGCTGGTGGCCGATCGGCAGTGGCGTGTACATCATTCACGCCATCAAGCGCGTGCAGGGCATGCGCCTGATCATGCCGAAGTGGGATCGCAAGGCGCGGGCGCGCGCGCTGGCGCCGATCATCCAGAAGGCCGGCGGCCCGGCCAAGGCGCGCCCCGACCTGTCGCTGCGCATCAACCCCGCCGACGGGGACACAAAAACTCCGGGCGGCACTGCGTCTTCGTGACGCGCCGCCCGCCGACAACACGCGACGAGAGAGAACTTGGAAGAAATCGATATTTATACCGACGGGGCCTGTTCGGGCAATCCGGGGCCCGGCGGCTGGGGCGCGATCCTGCGCGCCGGCCCCCACGAGAAGGAGCTGTGGGGCGGCGAGCCCGCCACCACCAACAACCGGATGGAACTGCTGGCCGTGATCCGCGCCCTCGAGGCGCTCAAGCGCCCGGTCGCGGCGCGCGTGCACACCGATTCCCAATATGTGCAGAAGGGCATTTCGGAGTGGATTCACGGCTGGAAGGCGCGGGGCTGGAAAACCGCCTCCAAGGCGCCGGTGAAGAACGAGGATCTGTGGCGGGCGCTCGACGCCGAGGCCGCGCGGCACCAGATCAAGTGGCTGTGGGTGAAGGGCCACGCCGGCCACGCCGACAACGAGCGGGCCGATGCGCTGGCCCGGCGCGGCGTGGACGCCGTGCGCAAGACCGGCAAGATCGTCGGGACAGGAGAAACGGAAGCATGAGACAGATCGTTCTGGATACCGAAACCACCGGCCTCGACTGGAAGAACGGCGACCGGCTGATCGAGATCGCCGGGGTCGAGCTTCTCGACCGCAAGCTCACCGGCCGCCACTACCACGTTTATGTGAACCCGCAGCGCGACATCGATGCCGGCGCCGTCGCGGTGCACGGCATCACCAGCGAGTTTCTCGCCGACAAGCCGCTGTTCCGCGATGTGGCGGCCGAGTTTTCCGAGTTCGTCGCCGGCTCGGAGCTGGTGATCCACAACGCGGCCTTCGACGTGGGCTTCCTCAACAACGAGCTGGGCATGCTCGGCCTGCCGGTGCTGACGGCGATCTGCCCGAACGTGATCGACACGCTGAAGCTGGCCAAGGAGCAGAACCCCGGCAAGAAGGCGTCGCTGAACGCCCTGTGCGCTTTCTACGAGATCGACAACACCCACCGCACGCTGCACGGCGCACTGCTCGACGCGGAACTGCTGGCCGATGTTTACCTGGCGATGACCCGCGGCCAGGAGAGCCTCATGATGCTGCTCGACGAGCCGGCGCCGCAGCGCGACGACGGCGCCGGCGGGGCGTTGATCGAGCGTCCGCCGCTGCGCGTGCTGCGGGCCACCGACGAGGAACTGGCCGGCCACGACAAGGTGCTCGGCGAGATCGCCAAGGCCAACAAGGGGCATTGTCTGTGGATGCCGCCGGAGCCGGTGGCGAGCGCCTGAAGCGGTCTGTCAGAACCGAACGGTACGGTTTTGTACCGTGCCCGATTTTTCCAGCCGCCGCACCGTCGGCAGCAGATCGAGGCCGGTGGCGGCCTTGACGGCGGCGGCCCGCTCGCGCAGTTCGGCAAAGCTGCGTTCGACCGGACGGCCGGCGGCGGCGAAGGCGACGACATTGCCGCTGCCCACTTCGGGTAACGCCAGCAGACGGCCGTCGAAAGCTTTGTGAAGGCGCTGCAGCTGGGTCTTGAAGCCGCGCAGCTGGCCGAACAGATTGGCCGCCAGCAGGCCGTCTTCCGACAGGCGCGCCCGGCAGGCCGCGTAGAACGGCTGGCCGGCCAGCGCGCCGGCGCGGGCGTGACGGTCGAAGCCGTCGACGGCGATCAGATCCCACTGGCGCGGATCGTCGGCGATGAAGCCGGCGCCGTCGCCGATGACGATCTCCAGCCGCCCGTCCTCGTCGGGCAGCCTGAAGAACTGGCGGGCCACGGCGTGCACTTCCGGGGCGATTTCGACGACCGTCGTGCTTGCCTCGGGCAGATGGCGATGGACGAACTTGGCCAGCGAGCCGGCGCCCAGCCCGATCAGCAGCACGCGCCGCGGCCACGGCGGATCGCGCAGCAGCAGGCCGGCCATCATCTCGCGGGTGTAATCGAGTTCCAGCGCGTCGGGCTTGCGGATGCGCATCGCCCCCTGGACCCATTCGGAGCCGAAGTGCAGGTAGCGGACGCCGGATTCTTCGCTGATGTCGATGGGCAGGGTCATGGTCGAACGGGTGTATGCTGCAATGCAATAGAGCCGCCGGGTCGTCGCCGGCGGGCGTCAGGGAAACGGATCATGAACACTTTGGAAAACTACGGCCGGGAACTGGAATCGATCGACATGGAAATCGCGCGGCTGGCCCAGCTGTGCGACGTGCATCTGCTCGAGCCGGGCGTGGCCGAAGCCGTGCTGCGCGGCGACACCAGCCTGTGCAACCACACCAACGAGATTGCGTGGATGAAGATGCGTGGCCTGCTGGTGCTCCACTACCACGTGGTGAATGAGGCGGCGGCGAGCGACGGTGTCGAGGCGGCGGCCGAGAGCGTCCGACTGGCTCTGCAGAAGGTGCGGGACCGGATGCGCCCGCAGCAGCAATGAGCTTCAATTGCTGACGGCCGGTGAATAAAACCGCGGCTGGATGCGGAACAGCGGCGTGGCGCCGGGCCGGACATCCACCTTGACCCAGCCCATGAAGGGCGAGCCGATGGTTTCGAGGCGGGTGAAATTCTTCAGCGCTGTGCCGGTGGACGGGTCGGCCAGCGGCTGGTCGACGCGATGGACGTGGCTGTCGCCGTGCACCAGCAGTACTTCGCCGGCAAAGCCGCGCGCTTCGGCGACGAGTTGCAGCAGCAGTTCCCGGTAGGCGCGGTTCGGCCGGCCGGCGCTGAAATCTTCCAGGTCGGGGTTGCCGTGCTGGATCAGCACGAGCCCTTCCAGTTGCCGTTCCCGGGCCTGCGCGAAGGCGGCGGCGATCCACGCCCGGACGGCCTCGCTGCGGCGCAGGAACTCCTCGCCCGGCTGGCCTGCGCGGCCGAAGTTGTTGTCGCTGCCGGGCACGTTGATCGTTGCGAAGAGCACCGGGCCGCGTTGCCAGCGCAGGTTTTCGGGCCAGGCGGCGAAAGCCGGGTCGTCGGCCTGACTGTCGACGGCCATCGGATAGCGGCCGAGGCTACGCCGCGGGTCGGCGAAGAACACCTGACGCAGGCGGGCGAGGCGTTCGACGGGATCGAAGCTGCCGTTGCTGCTGCGGTGGCAGTCGGTCCATTCGTTGTCGCCGGGCACGTAGACGAAGGGATGCTGGCTGGTCTGGAAAGTGGCCAGGCGCGCGTCGAGGAGGGCGTCGTCGCAGCGTTCGCCGCCGCTCTTGAGGTCGCCGTCGTGGATCACGAAGGCCAGCGCTTCGGCGTCCATCTCGGCGATCACGGCCGGCAGATGGCGGCGCTCGAAGCCGTTGTAGGGCGTGTCGCCAAAGACGCCGAAGCCGAACGGCTCGGCGGCCTGCACGCCAGGGCTGGCGCCGGCGGCGAGGACGAGGGCGGCGAGGACGAGGGCGGCAAGGGCGAGGGCGGCGCGGCGCATCAGGCGGCGAGGCGCTTGAGTTCGTAGAGCGCCTCGAGGGCTTCGCGCGGCGTCAGGGCGTCGGGGTCGATGCCGGACAGCGCGCCGAGCACCGGGTGGGACGGCGCGTCGGCTTCGTCGGCGGGCAGGCTGGCGAACAGGTCGGCCTGCGGGCCGGCGGCGATCTCGCGGTTTTCGAGTGCGCGCAGGCGGCGTTTGGCGTCGCGCACCACGCCGGCCGGGATGCCGGCCAGCGCGGCGACTTCGATCCCGTAGCTCTGGCTGGCCGGGCCTTCCTCGAGCGCGTGCAGGAAGACGATGCCGTGGTTGTGCTCGACCGCATCGAGGTGCACGTTGGCGCACTCGGGGTAGTCCTGGGCGAGGCGGGTCAGCTCGAAATAGTGGGTGGCGAACAGGGTCCAGCAGCGGTTCCTGTCGAGCAGATGGCGGGCGATGGCGACGGCCAGCGCGACGCCGTCGAAGGTGGAGGTGCCGCGGCCGAT